>CAYVSW010000001.1:0-50006 GCA_964454285.1 uncultured Candidatus Saccharibacteria bacterium
AAAGAAGTACGCCGCAGAATACTTGTCGGTACGTATGTACTCTCACATGGCTACTATGACGCATACTACAACAAAGCAGTCGCACTTCGCGAGATAATTAAAGACGAGCTCAAAAATGTTTTAGAGGGGTACGATGGTGTGCTCACCCCGACTACGCCAAGTCCAGCATTCAAAATAGGAGAAAAAGTAAATGATCCACTCGCGATGTATCTCTCAGATCTTTTCACTGTGCCGGCAAATATCGCGCAGCACCCAGCAATATCAGTACCATCTGGTACTACAAAGACAGGGCTCCCGCTCGGTGTACAGTTTATCGGACCGCAATATGGCGAAGAAATACTTTTTGCACTTGGCAAAATGGTAGAAAGTGTACGATAATACATACATGGACGCAGTAGCAACTATTCCACAGCAACCAGTATTCTTTAATCTTGAATATTTCTTTTTTCTTGCGTACAAAAATACCGCAGGATTCTTTAATCATATTTTTTCTGAGCAATTTTTTCACACGCTTCAGATAGTTGCGACAATACTCGTAATACTACTCATCACTGGGATACTATATTTGCTTGTGCTTCTGTATGAGTTCAAGTATGGTGGCGCCGCAAAGAAAAAAGAAGCTGCTCCAGAGGCAGCACCTGCAGTAGGGCTCATACCTGCAAAAAATGAAACATGGGAGAAGATTCGCACCAAGGTACTCTCTGACACTCCGAGTGAATGGCGTATTGGGATTATCGAGGCAGACATATATCTCGACAAATCGCTCGATCTCCTCGGCTACTATGGTGATACATTGGGAGACAAATTGAAGAAAATGACAGAAACCCAGCTCCCGTCTATTCAGCTCGCATGGAGCGCACACAAAGTACGTAATATGATTGCACACGAAGGGGGCGACTTTGTGCTCACTATGCCAGAAGCACGCCGTACACTTTCGTATTATGAAATAGTATTTCGTGAATTGGGGCTGATTGACTAAAAGATGTTGATTTTGTATACTGCGCGAGTTAATTAAATAATATACCGCGGGGTAGAGAAGTGGTATCTCGTAAGGCTCATAACCTTAAGACCTAGGTTCGATTCCTAGCCCCGCAACATTCGACAGGTGACATGTCTTCATGAGTTGTTGCAGGTTGAAAGAACAGAGGAAACTTGTCGGCGTAGCTCAGCTGGTTAGAGCGTAGCACTCATAACGCTAAGGTCGGTGGATCGTGCCCACCCGTCGACACCTTGCAATCTGAGAAGATTGCAATACAATACAAGCATTGCAAGAAAAGAATACTTGCAGACTGTAAGCTAAAGCTTCCGTTTGCGGCGTTCGGACTATGTGTATAAATATGCTATATTTATACACAAGCTCCTCACTTGCAGACGTAAGCAAAAGCTTGCATCTGCTGCATTCGGACGACACAAACAAATATGTTATATTTGTTTACACGATCCTCATTTGCAGACGTAGCTCAACTGGTTAGAGCACCCGCCTGTCACGCGGGAGGTTACGGGTTCAAGTCCCGCCGTTTGCGCAAAACAAAATGCCCTAGCACACGCTAGAGTATTTTGTTTTCTGAGTTAGAAAAAGACTCACGAGACTTTTATTATCCTTTTAATTTTAAAAAAATTTTTATGGCACATGACGAATTATTGCAAGTAGTAGATCAAGAAAATGGCGAGCCGACAGGCGAGCTCGTACCACGTAGTGTGCTTATCCGCGACCGCCTTTGGTGTCGCACTACAAATATTTTTATACTCAATGAAAAAGGTGAGATTCTTTGCCATGAGCGCTCAAAAAACAAAGAGCGTTTCCCGGGGGCATGGTCTACACACTTTGGTGGGCACGTCGTAGAAGGTGAATCTTTTAAAATTGGCGCGCTTAAGGAACTCGAAGAAGAGCTTGGACTTAATGTAAATGCGTTCCAGCTCATCGCATGGCGCACTAGTAAAAAAGACGTCTCTCGTATTTGGGTACGTGATTTTATCACTATGTACACCGGCAGTATCGACGACCTCGTACTTCAGAAATCAGAAATAGAGTCAGTACGATGGATGAATGCACAGGATATTCTCGCAGAGCTTGATTCAGAAGGTGAGCGCGAAGAGGAGAGTGTGGAATGGCTCGCAGGGACACATGATTTCAATGCGGATTACCAGTGTATGCGCGCAGTACTCACCGCTACAATCGACGCTGGGATCTTTGCTGGCGACCTCAAATCACTCAAATCATGGCACCCACCACGATACGATGCGCGCAACCAAAACTAGCTCAAAATATTGACATATATAGTCCCTTGTGCTATACTCAAAACGTTCGAAAATTAATTAAATAATTTCTCTTAGTATCATTGTAGTGCAAGCTTGTGTGATCGATAGAGATGCACAAAAACACAATGTATACAAACACTCGAAATGGCTCGGGCGGCGCTAGTCGTGGCCCCCGTCGTTTTTCAACAAAATCAGATAATTCAGCATCAGGAGGTAGTCCACGGTTTGTCCGTTCTGGTGCGTATTCGCCAGCTGCTGCACAGAGTGCTCGCGCAGCACGTAGCGAGTCTTTTGGTGATGCTCCACGTCGTTCATACGGTGGTGGACGATCATCATTTGGCGGCGGCTCACGCTTTGGCGGTAGTAGTAATCGTGGTGGTGGGCGTCGCTCTGGCGCACGCAAAGACTTTATTGATGTAAATAAATTCATCAACAAAGCAATTCCAAAAGAAGAAGATGTATATGTAGCGAAGCATACTTTTGCAGACTTTACGACAAGTGGCATCATGCTTGGTAATCTCAGTGCAAAAGGGATCACTATTCCTTCACCTATCCAAGACCAGGCTATCCCGGTAGCAAATACTGGTGTAGATGTGATCGGTATTGCAAGTACTGGTACTGGTAAGACTATTGCCTTTCTTGTACCACTTATAAACAAACTTATGAAAGATCGCACCCAAAAGGTGATGATCCTCGCACCGACCCGTGAGCTCGCACAACAGATCGAAGGGGAATTCCGCATCTTTGCAAAAGGTATGCGCCTCTTTAGTGTCTCTTGTGTTGGGGGCTCACCAATCAATCGCCAGATCAGCGAGCTCGCTCGTGGGGTGAATGTGGTGATAGGTACTCCAGGCCGTATCAAAGATTTGATCGACCGCAACAAGATAGATATGACAGAATTTCACAGTATTGTCCTCGACGAAGCAGACCGTATGCTAGATATGGGATTCATCGATGATATGCGATATATTCTCGCAAATATGCCGACTACTCGCCAAGGATTATTTTTCTCTGCGACATTTTCTCCAGATATCAAAAGACTTTGTACAGACTTTTTGAATGATCCAGTTACTATTACTATCCCATCTCGCGATACTGCTTCATCAGTAGATCAAAATGTAGTGCGTGTCATCGACCGTGCAAAAAAGATCGAGCAGCTTCACGATATCCTCACACAGCCAGAAGCGCACAAAGTGCTCATCTTCCGTGAGACAAAGCGTAGTGTAGATGATCTCGCAGACGAGCTCCAGGCTCGTGGCTTCAAGGCGCTCGCACTCCATGGCGACATGCGCAACCGTGAGCGTGAGCGTGCGGTACGCGCACTTGCGACAGGTGATGCTCATATCGTGATTGCGACAGACGTTGCAGCTCGCGGTATCGATATCGCAGATATCTCACACGTGATCAACTACGATACGCCTTCGACATACGATACCTACGTACACCGCATCGGTCGTACCGGACGTGGTACAAAGACTGGTATCGCGCTTACATTTGTATAATAGTTTGCTATAATAGGCTTCTACTATGAAATGGGCCAAAAAGACAATCTATAGACGCATCGCTGATATTATATTTATTTTTCATATACTAGTATTACTGACAATACTACTCGGCTGGTGGGTATTCCCACAATCATTACTATGGGTATCTCAGGCGACAGTATTGCTTACGATTGTATTTGGTCTACTCAATAGAGGAGTATGTATTCTCACGCAATACGAATGGCGTTTTCGTCGCAAGTATTCACAAGAGGAATTCAAAGACACAGTGTTTCTCCCATTCTACATACGCAAATATTTTAAAAAGAATCCGAGTGAACGATTTTTTAATCGTCTTACACTTGCATTTCTTTTTTTGGCGCTCTGTATAAATATATATTTACTTTTTGTGTACTAGTATAGTATAGTGCTACGCGTATAGCGTACGCGCCGTCTTGGCTCAGTGGTAGAGCACGTTCTTGGTAAGAACGAGGTCATGGGTCCGATTCCCATAGACGGCTCAATTTTGATTTTTTCTAACTTTTGTGATATAGTTTGCGTCTTATGGAAATACGAAATATTGCGATTATCGCCCATGTGGACCATGGAAAAACAACATTAACAGACAAAATGCTTGCATTCTGCGGAGAGGTACTTGATGGTGCTTCTATGGACTCAAATGCGATCGAACAAGAGCGCGGTATCACTATCTATGCAAAGAACACTGCGGTAAATTATAAAGGAACAAAGATCAACATTGTGGACACACCAGGACACGCGGACTTCGGTAGTGAAGTTGAGCGCGTGCTCCGCTCTATCGACTCTGTGCTCCTCATTGTAGACGCCCAAGAAGGTCCTATGCCACAAACTCGTTTCGTATTGAAAAAATCTCTAGAGCTTGGCCTCAAGCCAATCGTGGTGATCAACAAAATCGACAAGCCTGGGTCTAACTGCGCTGAGACTCACGATGCGGTATTTGAGCTCTTCCTTGAGCTCGGGGCAACAGATGAGCAGCTCGACTTTACTACGGTATATGCTATCGGCCGTGATGGTGTAGCAATGCGCGCAGAGGGTGATGAGAAAAAAGATCTCGCACCGCTCTTTGATACTATCCTCGAAAAAGTGCCAGTGGCAGCAAACGACACTTCAAAGGTGTTTCGTATGCAGGCATTCAACCTCGCATATGACAACTTCCTTGGGCGTCTCGCTGTGGGCCGTGTATACGAAGGTGTCGCAAAAGTTGGCGAGACCGTATACATCAAGTCTGGTGGTAGTGCAGACCGCACCGCAAAGATCGTGAAGCTATTTACATTCCACGGTATGAAGCGCGACGAAGTGTGTGAAGCAGTAGCAGGAGACATCGTGATGATCGCAGGTATCCCAGACATCTTTATCGGAGAGACTATCAGTACAAATAAAGACGCAGAGCTCCTCCCAGCTATCTCTATCGACGAGCCAACTATCGTTTTGGACTTCTTGGTCAACAACTCACCATTTGCTGGAAAAGAAGGGAAGTTTGTTACTTCTCGCCAGATCCGTGAGCGTCTCGAAAAAGAGCTCGAGGTAAACGTAGGGCTCAAAGTAGACTTTACTCCAAATGAAAATCGCATTGCAGAAGGCTTCACAGTGTTTGGTCGTGGAGAAATGCACATTGCAGTGCTCCTCGAAAACATGCGTCGTGAAGGGTACGAGGTACAGATCTCTCAGCCGCAGGTTATCATCAAAGATATCGACGGCGTAAAGAGCGAGCCATTTGAAGAAGTGACTATCGATGCACCAAATGAATTCCAAGGGGTGATCATCGAAAAGCTCGGTATGCGTGGTTTTATCATGGCAGATATGAAAGTAGGCGAAAATACTACTCGTATGGTATTTACAGGGCCAACTCGTGGCCTCCTCGGATACCGCAACCAATTCCTCGTAGATACAAAGGGTGAGGGGATCATGTCTGCTCGCGTGCTCGGCTTCCAGAAATACGCAGGTGAGATCACTCGCCGCAATGTGGGATCTATGGTCTCTATGGAAAGTGGCAAGGCACTCGCATTTGCACTCTGGGGACTCCAGGATCGTGGTACACTCTACATCGGTCCACAGACAGAAGTGTATGAAGGTATGGTGATTGGTAATACTTCAAAGGGTGAAGAAATGAAAGTAAACCCTACCAAAGGAAAACAGCTCACCAACATGCGTGCCTCTGGTACTGATGAAGCGGTGAATGTGATCCCCGCATGGACTATGACTATCGAGCGCGGGCTTGAAGTCATGGTGGATGATGAATTCCTAGAAATCACACCGCTCTCTGTACGTCTCCGAAAACAATTCCTCACTGAGACAGATCGCGCAAGAGCACGCCGTCCAAAGAATCAATAATAAAATAAAAATCCCTCATATAAATGGAGGGATTTTTAGAGTATACTAAAACATATGAACGAAAAACGCCTCAAAGAATTTTGGAATCAAGAATACAAAGACCCGACTATGTTTCTCCTTTCGGAGGAAGTGAGTACAGACTTGGTCAAATTTTGCCGCTGGATGCTCAAAGAATACGGCAAAGACGCGCTCCGCTCTGAAATATCTGTACTCGACGCTGGCTGCGGCAATGGGCGCAACTTGCTCTGGATGAATCGTGAATTCGGCATCAATGGCTTTGGTTACGATATTTCAGACGAGGGTATCAGACAGGCGCAGACTCAGGCCGCAAAGCAAAAGTACGGCGGCAAGCTCGTATTCAAGGTGCACTCAGTAGGAGACACTATTCCGCTCGAGGATGAATCTGTAGATGTGGTACTCGATATGATGGCGAGCCACTTTTTGAAAAACAAAGAGCGTGAGCAATTTATCAAAGAGGTAGCACGCGTGCTCAAGCCACAAGGTGTGCTCTTTTTCAAGTCTTTTTATATGGAGCGCGATGGCCACACCAAGGCCCTCCTTGCTCAGAACCCGTCTGACGAAAAAAATGCATACATACATCCCAAGCTCGGCGTATACGAATACGTATGGGAAGATGCGACCCTCGAAGAATCTTTTGGAAAAGATTTTATCTGCATGAAAAAGGAAGCTTCACACAAGCACCACATCAAGGGCAAGCCCGCGCGCCGCAGATCTGTGGTGTGCTATTTTGAGAAAAAGTAGAGAATAGAGAAAAAAATAAAGCTTCTGTATATTATAAAAATAATGGAAGCTTTATTGGTGTTGTGCTATAGATTTTTGAATTTCAAAAATCTGTTTACGAAAATGTTCTTCACCAAAAATATGCAATTCTTTTAAGATGATTAGGCATGCAGCCTTGAGGCTGCCGGTATCTGTAATTGTTTTTAATTGCTCTATTTGGCTTTGGATAAAACTTTTTCGTTTTCTTTTTTCAATAGCACGTTTTGCGAGGTATTTAATTAGCCAGTTCATATATTACTATTTTCTAAATTGTCTTCTTTTTGCTATAGTTTGTCAATCATGCCTAAGGAAGTCATACAAAACCGCATACTAGAGATAGAAGCCGCGATGGGGCAGGCGGATTTTTGGAATGACAAAAATCTAGCGCAGGCGCAGATCAAAGAGCTCAAGGATTTGCAAAATGATTTGCTCGGCAGCGCAAAGTACGACAAAGGGAACGCTGTCATGAATATTTTTGCAGGTGCAGGCGGGGATGATGCAGAGGATTTTGTAGGGATACTGCTCCACATGTATACAAAATTTGCCGAGAAAAATAATTTTGGTATTTCGTATATCGATGAAAACCAAAACGACCATGGGGGGTATAGAAATATCAGCTTCGAAGTATCTGGCAAGAATGCATACGGTACACTCAAAGGCGAGAGCGGTGTGCATCGCCTCGTGCGTATCAGCCCATTTAATGCAGCCGGTAAGCGCCAGACGTCTTTTGTGCTCGTAGAGGTAGTACCAGACTTTTCAAAAGAAAAGCAAACAGAAATAGAGATCCCCGAAAGCGAGCTTGATATTTCATTTGCACGAGCTGGCGGCCCCGGCGGCCAAAATGTAAACAAACGCGAGACAGCGGTGCGTATCGTGCACAAGTCTACAGGTCTCTCTGTGCATGCGACCAACGAGCGCAGCCAGGAGCAAAATAAACAACGCGCACTCTCTATACTCCAGGCAAAATTGTACAAAGTCCGCGAAGACGAGCGCATAGCACGCGAGGCAGGCATGGCAATATCAAAGACCACAGACATAGAATGGGGTAATCAAATGCGCAGCTACACGCTCCACCCATACAAGCTGATCAAAGACCACAAGACTGGTATAGAGACAGGGGATACAGAGGGGGTACTGGAGCGCGGAAATATAGATATTTTTATACAACAATAAATCCACACCCTGGGCCTTTGAGATATGCTATAATAGAAGCTCATGATTACATTTACAAATGTTGCAAAAGCATATCCCAATGGCTCTGTCGCACTCCAGCATATAAATCTGGAAATTGAAAAAGGAGAGTTTGTCACTATTATTGGCCCCTCTGGTGCTGGCAAGACTACGCTCACCAAACTCCTTCTTTGCGAGGAGGTCCCTAGTGAGGGCTCTGTCCTTTTTGAAGGTAAAGATTTGAATACCTGCTCAGTGCACGAGATCACTGATTTGCGCCGCCGCGTGGGGACAATCTTTCAGGACTTCAGACTCCTTCGCGACAAGACCGCATACGAAAACATCGCATTTGCAATGGAGGCAGCTGGCAAGAGCGACGAGGAGATCGTGACCGATGTACCGCACGTACTTCAGCTCGTAGGGCTCGAGGACAGAATGTTCCATTTCCCGACGCAGCTCTCTGGTGGCGAGAAGCAGCGCCTTGCTATCGCGCGCGCTATCATCAACCAGCCAGAGGTGCTCATTGCAGATGAGCCTACAGGCAATTTGGATAGTGCAAATACTGCAGAGGTAGTAGAGATTTTAAAAAAAATAAATGAGCTCGGCACGACTGTAATCCTCGCAACCCACGACGAGCATCTGATAAAGGCTGTGGGCAAGCGCATTATCACCATGGAAAAAGGCCGTATTATAAAAGATGAACAAAAACGCGCACATAAGGTATAATATAGATATATGTTTTGGACCACGATACAAAGAGCAATACGAGCAGGGTGGATGTCATTTAAAAGAAATGGCGTGGTTTCTTCGGCTGCAGTACTTGCGACCACGATCACACTGTGTGTGATCACAGGACTATTTCTTTTTCATGCAGTACTCGGTACGACCCTTGCGACACTCAAGCAAAAGGTAGACATATCGGTGTACTTTAGTGTCTCGGCCCCAGAAGAGAAAATTTTGAAATTACAATCGACACTCCAAAAGCTCCCTGATGTAAAGAATGTCTCATATATCTCTGCGGACGACCAGGTAAAGCAATTTCGTACCCGCAATGCCGGCGACTATCTTACTATCCAGGCGCTCGACGAGCTCAATCAGAATCCGTTTGGTGGATATATTTTAGTCAAGGCTAGCGATACTACGCGCTATGATAGTATTGTTGCTGTGCTCGAAGGCGACAGTAAAACTGCTTCGCAATATAGCGACATCATAGACCGGGTAAACTACAGCCAAAACAAAGAGATTATAAATCGTATTAATCGTATCAGTACCTCTGCAAACAATCTCGGCCTTACTATTATTTTTGTATTTGCAGCTATTTCTATACTTATCATGTTTACCACTATCCGCCTTGCGATATACCTCTGGCGCGACGAGATTGGCATTATGCGCCTCGTAGGGGCAAGTACTGGCTATGCACGAGCGCCATTCCTGGTGACTGGCATGCTCTACGGCTTTGTCTCATGGCTCCTGATGCTCGGTATTATCATGCCTACTACGTACTTCCTCGGCCTCCGGGCGACCTCTCTCATCGGGATCAACCTTTTCAGCTACTTTATGGGCAATTTCTTCTCGCTCGCTTTTGTGGTGCTCATCATCGGCCTCGCCCTCGGCACTATTTCGAGTGCACTTGCAATTCGCAAGTATTTGAAGGTATAACATTTTTTAAAAAAACTATTTTGACAAGTATTATTTTTGTGCTATATTAGCAAAAAAAATAACATGAATATAGAAACCACTGTTGCTCACATAGAGAACGGAACATTACCGTGGGAAGAATGGAATCATTACAACCACCTGCTTTTAGCACTGTATTATATTTTTACAGAAGAAGATGAATTTGTAGCTCTTACAAAAACACGCTGTGCACTTACGCGTTATGGAACCTTGGCAAACAAAGAGTATGTATGCCCGCTTCGATATCACGAAACAATGACAGTGTTCTGGTGTTTTGAAATTAAAAAATTTATTTCAAAACACCAAGGTAAAACTCTTGATCAAATAGAGGAGCTTTTATCAAAAAGTGAGTTATTAGAAAAGGGGTACATCAATAAATTTTATTCTACAGAAGTTCTGATTTCTTCAAAAGCAAAAGCGATATATATCGCCCCACAAGTTATCTAATTATAAAAGCCTTGAATTCCAAGGCTTTTATTTATTATTGACAAAATACTATAATTGTTTATAATACTAAAAAATAATGTATATGAAAAAAGCTATTGTTGCTGGAAATCATTTGATTACAGAAGTAGGTATTGTCTTTGAAGAAAAACCATTAAGCTATAGTAAAAATCTTTTAGATGAAAATGCTGACCTTATTATTTCTTTTGATCAAATCAATGTGAAGACATTAGATGTTGTCGATAGTTATAAAAGTTTGCCACTTGTTGCAATTGACAATTTTTTTCGAAAAGAAGAATTACCCGAGTTTCCAATAAGGACAAGATTAATTTTTGAAAATTCGTTAAGAAATTATTCAAGAGCTGTTTTAAAAAATAACAAACCTTCTGCCCTTACAAAGAATATGTTTAATGATCATGAAGATCATATTAAATGCTCTTGTGTGGCGATCATTATCTCACTTGTTGAGATTTTATTTAAAAGGTATGACGAAGTTATTTTAATTGCAGACAAAGAAAGTAAAAGGTTACGACAAAGTGATTTGCTCAAGGTAAAAATGGTAATCCCAGAACTACAAATAGTCTGGGTATAAGATATGGGTTGCTCAGTATAGTATATATAGAGCAACCTATTTTTTTTGCCAAATAATTGAAAAAAAGAGAGTTTTGCGCTATAGTGGTACGGTAATTATTGGGGTGTCGTCTAATGGTAGGACAACGGTTTCTGGTACCGTTTATTGAGGTTCGAGTCCTTGCACCCCAGCCAACACGAGCTAGCACGAGACGCGTCATAAAAACGCCCGCAAGACTACTTCTTAGTAAAACTATACTTATATTTCATACCTGCTGAGAGTAGTAATGAAATAACAAAAAGTACCTAGAAATGGGTACTTTTTGTTATTTCATTAAAGTGCGATATCATTAAATTAGAAATCGTTGTTGTGTTGTGGGTCTTACTTTTTTATTAAGATTATTTTTTATATTATATATGCCTAAGAAAGCAGTTACTTTTTTAAAATCATTTGCTAGTGTACTCACAATTTTCAGTCTTTTATTAACTCCTGTAAGTCTTGCGTTTGCGCAAGAAGTACCAAAAATTGAAGTTATTTCTTCTGAAGAACTTCAAACAGATATATCAACCCCTATATTTGATACAGGAAATACAGTTGATATAACAGCAGAAACACTGACTGATGAAATAAAAACTCTTTCAGATCCAAATAAATATGACAATGATTATTTAGATAAAGCATATCTTGATCCTAATAGTCCCTTTTATGATCCAGAACATAAAGAACCCGAGGATATTACCCAAAGTAATGACGACACAACAAAAGATTCTGATAAACAAATAGCTTCAAGAAGTGCCACTGTTAGTCAGAATACTTTAATTTTAAACAGCAATACACAACGCGACACTATTCGCCCAGAAATTGATCAAACTACTGGTGCGCTTGTATATAACTATCCTATAGAGACACCTGACGGTATTAATGGTTTAAACCCAAAATTAAGACTCATTTACAATTCTCAGAATACAAAAAATGATTCTGTATATGGATATGGATGGTCAAGTAATATTCCTTATATTGAACGAATAAATAAGCATGGTACAGATCAGCTTTATACAGGAACTTATGACGATTATGTATCGTCAACTTTTGGTGAGCTTGTAAAAAACACCAGTACTCAGTATGTTCCAAAGTCAGCATCAGATATTGTTAACTTTTCTTTTAATAGTAATGTTTGGACATATACTGATAAACAAGGAACTGTTTATACTTATGGTGGGACATCGGCTTCTCGCCAAGATGATCCAGGAAACTCATCACACATTTCTAAGTGGATGTTGAGTTCAATAACTGACTCAGATGGGAATAGTATTACCTATACCTATTTGAAGGATCAGGGTCAGATATATCCACAAATAATTAATTATGGAATCTATGAACTTGGTTTTAATCTCCAAGCACGTACTGATGTTACTGATAGTTATGCAAAAGGATTTTTAGTAAATACAAGATTTGTTCTTGGTGGAATTTCTTTGCGTAAGGTAACAAGTCCAACTTCTGCACCAACTACACAAGCGAACATGCTAGTTGTTGGAGGAGGCGGTGGTGGAGGAGCTGGAGGATCTAATAGAGGGCATTATGGAGGAGGGGGTGCAGGTGGATATAAAGCGTTTACTAATCAAGTGATTGTTCCTGCAACAGCATATCCAATTGTAATTGGCGATGGTGGTAATGGAAATTATAATGGACAGGGATCAAATGGAGGTAATACAACATTTAATAATATTACTGCAACAGGCGGTGGTGGTGGAGCGACTTATAATTCAAATGGTAGTAATGGTGGATCTGGCGGCGGCGGAGGTTCAGGTATTGGAGGAAACGCAAATCTGTATGAAGGTAATGATGGTGGAGCAGGTGCTACATATGCAGGTGGTGGCGGCGGAGGTAGTGGTTCTACGGGTAGTAGTGGTAGTGGTTCTGGTGGAACAGGTGGTACTGGTACGCTAAATTCAATAAATGGATCTTCTGTTTATTACGCAGCAGGTGGCGGCGGCGGAGCACGAACTGGCGGCGGTGGAACGGGAGGTACTGGCGGTGGTGGAAATGGTGGATCTACTGGCCCCGGAGGATCTGCTACAGGGTATGGATCAGGTGGAGGTGGTGCTGGTTGGTATAATTATTCTGGTGGAAATGGTAGTTCTGGAATTGTGATTATTTCATATAAGACAGATGGTAGTGATGGAATTGATTCTTCATTATCTACAGGTGGAACAAAAACTACTTCTGGTTCTTATACTATTCATACATTCACAAGTAATGGCACATTAAATCTTATCCCAATTGCTCCAAGTGGATCAACCCTTCTTAAAAATTATGCAATTACATATACAACAGGACATAATGGTGTACGAGCAGTACTTTCTTCAATTACTCCAAGTGCATATGATATAAATAATACCCTTACTACATTACCTTCGACTTCATTTACATATAACAAAGCGTCTTCAGGTGTTGCAACATATAGTTCAAGTCCTTCAATTTCTGGAATGTTCCCGGGAACTATAAATAACGGAGTTGTTCTTGGTGATGTAAATGGAGATGCCTATACCGATATTATCAAATCATATGATTACTATGGGTATAGTAATGTAGGAAATTTTACTGATCACGCAGTTTATACGTTCAACCCAGTAACAGATACCTATAGTACAAGTTCTTATACTATACCTACTGATATAATTAATTTTATACAAAATGCAGGTTCAAAATATGATGGCGGAACTCGAGTAGTTGATCTCGATGGTAATATGGCTCCAGACCTTGTCAGAACTCCATATTACAATCCAACCAATAGTACTGCTTCCGCTGAACAGCATAATGGAACGGGATGGACTCATTTAACAAGTGGTTCTCCTTCGTATTATCCACCATATGCATCAAACCCGTTTTATACAGTATTCTCTGGTGATTTCAATGGCGATGGATTAACTGATTACATGCAGGATGTACAAGCATGGCCGGCCACAACACCAACTACAAGTCTGTCGGTTAACAACGGTTCTTCCTTTACTACAAGTGGATCTACGTTCACAGGAACACATACATTTAATACAGGAGATGATAGATGGTTAATGTTTGATCTTAATGGAGACGGCTTGGATGATTTAATAAAAGCTGATACTACAATACCGTGTAGCGGAACTACAACATATGATCAGCAAGTATATATAAACAACGGAACAACATGGGTGCGTGATTATTCTTACCAACTTCCGCAGTACTTTACAATTTACAATATCGGTTGTTATTCGTCGTCTCGATTACCAATAGAAATTGGTGACTTCAATGGTGATGGTCTAACTGATATTATGGATATCAACGCTCAAAGTCTCTATATCAATCAAGGTAAGAGTTTTAGTGTTATTGGAAACCCAGGAGTAGGATTTTATAACTCTATGGCCGGCGCGTCAGCTGCTTGTACTAATTGCTCAAACCCATATCTAATTTACGATATTAATGCGGATGGTTCACCAGATATTATCAATAATACTGGAACTTGGATGTGGGATAACACCATAACAACACCGACTGATTTAATGTCAGCTATTACTCTTCCAGCAGGAGGTTTAATGGCTGTGACATATCAATCAAGCCCTAAATATGAAGATGGTAGTGGAAACTCATTAAACCCAACCAATCCAGTATTTTTGCAGACAGTAAAGAGTATTGCGACAACCGATCCTGTTACAAGTACAACTACTACAACAAATTACGAATATGCAGGCGGATCATATTATTACAATACGCCATTTGATAGAAAATTTGCTGGCTTTGAAAAAGTTACAGAAATACGTCCTGATAGTACAAAGGTTGTTAATTACCATCTCCAAGGAAATGGTACAAACAGTTCATATTATGAGTACTCAGATAATGTTGGAAAGATCGGGTATGTCTATAGAACAGATGTGCTTGATACTAGTAATGCATTAGTTTCTCGTACAACAACCAAATACGATTCAGCTAATCCTGTGACAGGCGCATACTTTGTATACCCAACACAAACAGTCAGTGAAAATAGTGGGGTCAATACTGCGAAAACATACAGCTACAACATCACAACAGGCACACTCACAAGCGCCGTCGATTATGGAATTGTCACTGTTACCGATCCACTCACATTTACTGACACAGGCACAGACAAAAAAACAACCAACTATACCTATGCAACCAATGGAACTATCTATAAAGTTTCAAACCAGACAACACTTGATCAATCAAGCGCAAAGGTAAATGAGACTAATCTATACTACGACAATCAAACGCTTGGTACTGTTATAAAAGGAAATAATACTAAAACAGAGCAATGGAAGGTTGGTACTACGTATGTAAACACTCAAAAGTCATACAGTACATATGGTAATGTCCTTACTGCAACAGACGAGCGAGGAAAAGTAACTGCTTACGCATATGATAGTTATAACCTCTATCCTATAACCGTTACCGACCCATTAACTCGAACAACTCAGTACGCCTATGACTACAACACAGGAAAGCCAACACAGATAACTGATCAAAATGGTTATATCTACCAAACATCATATGATGGTTTTGGACGAGTACTTGAGCAAAAAGTTCCTGACCTTGCGACTCCATCTACTCTCGTAACAAAGACAACATACAGCTACACTAATACCCCAAACAATGTTTCAACCTACAAGACTGATTATCTTGATGGATCAACTACAATTGATAGCTATCAGTACTTTGATAGTCTCGGAAGACTAATTCAAGATCGTAGTGAAGCCGAAGTTTCTGGTACCTTTAATGTTAAGGATGTTACTTACAACAATGTTGGACTACTACAAAGTGAATCAATACGATACACAGGAAGTGGATCTGCTCGTACAGCCCCAACAACAAATACAACACTCTATAACACCTATACCTATGATCAGCTCAATCGAATACTGACAAGTGTAAATGCTCTCGGTACAACGAGTTATGTCTATACAGGACTCAAAACTGCGATTACTGATGCAAATGGAAAAGTGAAGAATTACTACAACGATGCCTATGGCAATTTGGTAAAGGTAGAAGAAATCAATGCTGGTTCAACATACACCACAACATATACATGGAATCTCAATAATAAACTTACCAACATCACCGATGCACTCGCTAATGTTCGAAACTTCACTTATGACGGTCTTGGACGAAGACTCACTGCACAAGATCTTCATGCCTCAGCTGATACAACATTTGGTACTTGGACATATACGTATGATGATGCAGGAAATCTCACCCAGACGCTTGATCCAAAGAGTCAAACGGTTAACTACACCTACGACGACCTCAATCGAGTGCTTACTGAAGACTACACAGGGCAAGCCGGTATTGAAGTTACCTACACCTACGATGTTGGAACGGGTAATCTTGGAAAGCTCACGAGTGTTGTAAATCCTGCAAGTACGAGAGCGTACATCTATAACTCAAACGGTGGTTTGAAACAAGAAACAGATACACTCAATTCGGTAAATTACGTAACAACATACGATTACGATCGACAAGGTAACCAAGTTACTATTACCAATCCAGATAACTCACAAGTAAAGTACACCTACAATACTGCTGGACTGCTTGAACAAGTACAAAGAAAAGAATCAACTGATGGATCGTTCATCAACGTCATTACAAATTTTGACTATAACCCTGATGGAAAGATTGTCACAACAACAAATGCGAACAGCACAACTACAACAAATACCTATGATGCGACCAAGCTATATCGATTAACTCACAAAGTCACTACAGGTCCAGGTGCAGGTGGTACTCCAACAACAGTATCATTCTTCCCACAAGCAGGAGACGGTATGGTCACTTCAAATGCGTCAGCAACATGGGCAACCATACATGATGGCACTACAGGATCTGCTGCTGCCGCTACAGCGACAACATTTAATGTTGACTCAGGTAAATCATCTTCAACAAACTACAAGATTGAGCGTGGGTTCCTTGCATTCGATACTTCTTCACTTCCAGACAATGCAGTGATTAGTAGTGCAAAACTAAAACTTATCCCTAACTCAAAATTAAATAATGATAACGATGGAGATGATTGGATAACGGTAACTCAAGGTACCCAAGCAAGCCCTACAACACTCGGAACTGCTGATTACAACAAAGCAGGTCTAGCAACACTTCCTGTAGAAGGCATCTACAATACAGAGCGAAAAGATATCACTAACATAACTACAGGATTGTATCTTGCATTCAATTTGAACCCAACAGGTAAAACATGGATCTCTACGACAGGGTCAACGTTACTTGGTCTTCGTGAAGGACACGATGCTATTAACAGTGCATTTACCGGTACTTCTGGTCAGTATGATCAAGTGATATTTAGATCAGGAGAATATACTGGCACCACAAGTGACCCAGTACTTGAAGTTACTTACTACACCACCACTCCTGCTCCTACAACAATCCAAGATCTTACCTATACCTATGACAACGTCGGCAATATCACTCAAATAGTTGACGCGTCAGGTACCGATACTGCAAAGACTATTGCATACAGCTATGATGATCTCTACAGACTACTCTCTGCTACCATCACAGGAGCTGTAAATGGGGATAACAGTACCAAGACATATATCTACAACGCGATTGGTAACATGCTTACTTCTGACGCAGGTACCTATACCTATGCAGGTACGGGTTATGCGAACCCACACGCTGTCACAGGGCTCGCTGGGTCAACCTATACCTACGACAATAGTGGAAACCTCACAGGAGACGGTACATGGACATATACCTGGGATTACAACAACCAGCTTCTCCAGAGCTCAAAGAGTGGAGTCACAAGCTCATATACCTACGATGCTAAAGGGCAGAGAGTTAAACAAGTCTCTCCAACATTTGGTACTGTCTATTATCCAACTCTTTCCTATAGTACAGATGGCACCACACCAACGAAACAAATAATGGTAGGAGACATATCTATAGGAACAGTGAAAGGTACTGGTGCAAGTGCTGTTATGTACTATAACCATGCAGATCAATTGCAAAGTACAAACATCGTCACAAACCAATCTGGTCAAATGGTTGAGCTCATGGATTATCAACCGTATGGAGCTATGAGAATAGATTGGCAGTACAATAACAACTTTGATCAGTCTAAAAAATACATCAACAGAGAATACGATAGAGACAGCCAGCTTCTGTATCTTCAAGCGAGGTATATGAATCCAGGTATTGCGAAGTTCTTGAGTCAGGATCCAACACATTTGTCTATAGGAAATCCGAGCGCTGTTCAATCTTTGACTGGTAAGGATATGAAGATATATCTTTCTGATCCACAACAATTCAATTCTTATGCATATGCTCGAAACAATCCTATAGTTAATAGTGACCCAACGGGCAACGCAACATATATATGGAATAATGGTGCCGGAATGTCAGGAATTGATACTTGGGATACGAATACTTACTATCAATCTAGTGACCGAGCATTACTTCAAAAAAATGCTGTTGAAATGAGTTCAGCGGGTAATTACGCAAACCTCGGTGCATTTTATGATCGTGTACGCAATGGTGCACAGTGGGATTATAAGAATCAGGATCGAGCCTATTATTTCTATGGAAGTGATCTTGTTGATAAAGAAACATTTGGAAATAGAAATTATGGGTACACTGGTACAGCAGCGGGTTTTGGGAAGACATTACTAAAAAGTGCTGCGGGTTATGCCCAAGTACGATCAGGTAATGCTCAATTAAAAGATGTAAGAACATTTTTTGACGATCCAAAGGATACGGCTAATATCCAGATTGGAATTTTGTCCTACAATAATGGCAACAGAGTAACTCCTGCGAGTGGGTTACAGATAGGTAAGCAGACTACAGTAAATAGTAAGGTTCTAAATTCGGTTTATCGACAGTTTCAAAGTATACAAAAAAAGATTAGTAACCTTGCTAAGAAATTAGGAAAATCAAATTAAATCAAAATGAAAAAAATATCTAAAAAAATAATATTAATAAGTGGGTTAGTGTTAATAATTGCCATTATTGTTGGGCGTGTTTACTTTAATGGTGGTAATGCAAAAGATTTAAGAATTGTTAATTCGTTGGAAAAAAATGTTCTTCCTTACATTCAACAAAATAAAGTATCTTTTTACTTTAATATGGATTGGTGTAAAGGTCTTCAGTATGACTCTCGTTCAGTAGTAGAGATTTCTAGTTCAAGTAATAATTCGTCGTGCTTAAACAATGCTTCAACATTTTCTGATTCTGACCGTTCAATTTTTAATGAAATTGGTAAAAAATTGAGCTTTGTTTCTGTAGGAAAATTTAGAGAAATTGATACGGAATATCCAATAAGTTATAGGGGTGAACAAGTAAATATCCCTCATGAATCAATAGGTTTAGCTTTCCATACGGATTGTTCTTTCTGTAGAATCCGCTATGTTTACTGGCCACAGTATACCGAGCTACCGCCCAGTATTGATGGAGAAATTAAATACATTCCTATCAATGAAAACTGGTATAGAGTTGAGCAAGATTGGAATTAACTCCACTATAAGTCAACATTCTTTTAAGAAAAAAGTGTTACAATCACACTAGTTCTTTAAACAACAACCAGCTCCTCCAGAGCTCAAAGAGTGGAGTCACAAGTTCATATACCTACGACGATCTCAACCGACTTCTGACTGCAACAATCACCTCAGTACCAACAGGACAGACTACCTATACACAAACCTATGTATATAATGCAATTGGAAATATAACCTCTGGTCCAGTTGGAACATATGTTTATAACGGTTCAAGTGGTTCAAACTGGGCTAACCCTCATGCAGCGACATCTATAAATGGTGTTACAAATACCTACGACAAGGATGGAAACAATACAGGAGACGGAACACTCACAAATACATGGAACTATAAAGACCAACTTACAAGAACTGTAAAAGGTGCAACAACAATTGACTATCTATATGACTATACTGGAGACCGTTCATCATATACTGACGGCACTACAACTACTGATTATGCCAACAAGTACTATAACTATGATGGTGCAAAGAAAGTTAAACAAATATTTGCTGGCAATCAACTAGTTGGAACAATAGAGACAGTAGGAGCTACAGTATCTCCATACTATGTTCATACAGATACTGTTCTCGGTTCAAATGTAATATCAGATGGAACTGGTGCAAAGAATCAACTCCTTGACTATATGCCGTTTGGAAAAGTGAGAATTAATCAGCAAGCAACCAGTTTCAACGAGAAAAATCAATTTATAGGACAGGAGTATGACGAAGACACACAATTATCCTATCTTAACGCTCGTTACTATAATGGGGCTAGGGGTCAGTTTATAAGCCAAGATCCAGTATTCTGGGAGATTGGACAGTCTAAAGAAGGAATGAGTGCTCTATCTGATCCTCAATCAATGAATAGTTATTCCTATGCAGGAAATAATCCGATTAAAAATTCGGATCCTGACGGAAGATGGTATAAGGAAGTTCTAACTGGTCAGCAATCCTGGTCTAGTTTCTCGGGAGAAGTAGGTCAAGCAACCCAATACATGGGTAGTGGGTGGCAGACAGCAATGGATCATCCTGTTGCAGCAGGGGCAGCAGTTGGAGTTGGATCAGGATTAGCGGCATATGGAGCCGCCGCAGGACTTACTGCTCTTAGTACTCAATATCTTGGTGGAGCAGGTACGGCATGTGTAGCACTATGCAATCAAAATGGACAAAAACTAGTTGAGCAAGGAATATCAAATCTACAACAGTTACCAAGGGTGGTCACTGCAACAGAAAAAATGGTAGAGCGGGGTCCAAATAAGGATATAGTTGGAATTAATAATTTCCTACAACAAGCACAAAAGGGTACAGCTTACTTGGATAACAAAACAGGTAATATAAATATCTTTTCTAAGATAGGGGATAGTGCTAGGTACACAAGAACTACTCTTAATCCAGAGGGGAATAAAATTATTTCAGCTGGTATTAATCAGGCAAGAAATGTTATTAATGGTATTTCAAACGGACGCTTTACTAAGATTACTAAATAATATAAAATTAAAACAACATGAAAAACTTTATTGACCTCATAGAATCATTCATAGAAGGAAAAATTGACTTCAAAGAATTTGATAAAAATTGGCAAAAATTATATATAGGCTCATCAGATAAAGGTGAACTCTATGAGGCTTTGTCAGAATCAGAGAAGGATTTTCTTGATGAGATACATGATAAAGAGGATTTAGCTACCAAAGATGAAAAGGAATTACAGGATTTGAAAAAATACAACTTTATTTCTGTAAAGGAATTTAAAGAGTGGCTAAAAGATTATAAACAAAAGAATATTGAAATCTGGAAATAGCTTTTTAGTCTTCATTCGATTTGGTTAGTTGACGTTCTGCTTTATTAATCTCTTTCTCTATTGAAAAACTGATTTTTTCTTGTTCTTGAGAGTCAGAATTTTCGGTTGTTTTTAGTTGTAATGGTACTGAGCCTTTCAAAATAACTTTTCCATGGTTGTAAATAATTTCTTCAACGAAGTCTAAGACAAATCTTCGCTTGTTATCAAAAGTATTACACTTATCAAATCGGGGGAATAATGATTATTATTACTATTAAATTTTTGAGTTCATAAGATATGGATACAGGATATTGGCAACCATTATCAGGTTTAGTCATAGGTTTATTATTAGTAATCCTATTCTGTCTTCTTTATACGCGCTGGAGAAAAAAGCCTGTTCAATGGATTACAAAGCATATATTTCGAAGCCAGCTCATGAGCGAAAAGTCTGCAACTGGTCTTTATAATGTAATGATAAGTTTTATACCAGTGATAGGTGTAATATGGATTTTTTCAGCACTTCTGTATTTGAGGGTTCTGTAAAAAGTGAAAAAATAAGCACTAATGATAGTTGGGTAGTAAATACAAGTATAAGTGATGTATATGATTTCAATCCTGTAAATCCTCAAACATACAAGGGTGCAATTACAAAATTACCCGCTGGACAGGCACATAAAGATCAAGGCAGTGGTATTTTAAGTAATTACAATGTAAATATTCAATTTAGTGATAAAATTAACAAATAGTTATGAAAAATAAAAAGATACCATATGTATTAATAATACCTTTACTGATAATAGCAATTTTTGCTTTTAGTTATTATTATTTTATCAGAATTCCAAATAAAAAAATTGCAGAAAGATGTATTCAATATGATCGTGAATGGGCGAATTTGGAAGATTGCTATGGTTTAATTTCACTTCGTTATGGTTGGGATATTGATTATTATTACTTATTGGATCACATTCATGATTACGAAATTGCGAGAATCTATAACCTTGATCAATACATTTACGAAAACAATAAAATTTTCGTGATCAATCGCAAGACCATAGAAAACAGCTCATCTAACGGAATTAAGACTACCTATTATCAGGAACTGTTTCAGAACGGTAAGTTGTCAGATAATCCCTATAGTGAAATTTCAGACATACCAACTTTCCTGGTTGTAGATACTGTTTCTGGTGAAGTACAAGCATATAAAAATATCACTGATGTTCCGAGTGATCAACAGAGCTATTTTACCAAAATCAATAACCAGTAGAAAACTAATGAAAGTAAAAATACTACTAAGAAAGATGTTATTAATGTCATGAATACCAAGTCTATAAAAGAAGTAAATAGCAATAAGATTGTAAGAAAACGTTTAGCTAGAATTTTATCTAGAGAATGTTTTCGCGATATGAAGAAATAGATTTTATGGAGATGACCCAAGAGATCAGCCTGATATTATGAGGCGTATTAATTTATATAGAAATATATAAAGTTATTTATAAAAAAATATTAATCACAATAATGGATGAAAATACTATCATTAGAAGAATAGAAGATACTGTACACCAAGTAGTGCACGAACAAACTGATCATCTCGGGCGAGGTCGTGTTAAGCGTACATTCACAAACGACCTCGCGCATAAACTCAAACTGCTATTTGAGACAGGTGACATCGCTGTTGATCCTTTTTATAACCGGCATGTGCAAGCGACAAAACGGTTAGACGGTAAGGTTATTGAACTGGATATCGCTAATGATTTAAATATTTACTATTATAATATGCACTAGAAATTTGATTAAAAAACTATGTTATACTCCCTCCTATGAAACAAATTCTAGTACTACATGGAGGAGATAGTTTTGGGACAGAGGAGGAATATATTTCTTTTTTGAAGAATTTTGAGATAGAAAATCTCGATTATTTCAAAAGTAAACGATGGAAAGAAAACCTACAGGCAGATCTGGGGCCAGACTTTGAAGTTATTGCGTCGCGGATGCCAAATGCATTTAATGCGCGCTATGAGGAGTGGAAGATCTGGTTTGAAAAGATCCTCCCTTTGATGGACGATAGATGTGTACTCCTCGGGCATTCGCTCGGAGGGACTTTTCTTGCAAAAACAATAGAAAAACGAATTTCTTATCAAAAATAAAGAATGGTAATAGAGTGTCACTTTTGTCACTTTTTGAGGTGCTCAAGATACGTTGATATGATATAGTAAGAATTATTGGAATAGCCTTGCAGTGCAATGAATCAAAAGGTTCTAGCTCAAGGACGCCAGCACATACAAAAAAACATAGCAAACGCTATGTTTTTTTGTATGCCTCTGGCTGTTTAGGACGAGAAAGGCGTAGCCGTTCTTGCGGGGCAAGAATATAGGCGAGGCGGGGTCGCGAACACTTTATATTTTTGGAGTTTTACGAACAAAAATATTTAGTGATTTGTGACCGAGTCCCTGTCCCGCAGAACGCAAAAATACCTACTAAAAGTATACTTTCTTTACTTTTCGAGTACATTAGTTTATAATGCAAGTTACTTGCATTATGAGAACCAATGTATACAAAGAACAGATATTAAGCCTACTCAGAAAAAAACATCTTCTGACTATCGCTGAAATTCACAAAGCAATCCCAGACGCTGATTATTCGACGATTTTTCGCAATGTCGAACAATTGCTTTCTGATAAACAAATCAAAAGAATTATGATTGACAGCAAGTCAATTGCATACGAATCAGCTCATGAGAGCCACGATCACTTTATTTGTAATGACTGTGGAAAAGTTGAAGAAATTCACGTTCCCCACACCTCAATCAAAGGTCGAAAGATTGACGATATTACCGTGCGAGGAAGTTGTAATGAGTGCGATAAATAATATGAATAAAACAACCCTTAAAAAACAAATACCCGTTACTGTACTTTCTGGATTTCTTGGAGCGGGTAAAACAACCGTCTTAAATTACATACTTGCAAATCGACAAGGACTTAAGGTTGCGGTGATAGTAAACGATATGTCAGAAGTGAATATTGATGTAGAGTTGGTAAAAAACAATGAGGTAGCCCTTGATCGCACAGAAGAAAAATTGATCGAGATGTCTAATGGCTGTATCTGCTGTACTCTTCGAGAAGATCTTCTAAAAGAGGTATCAAAGCTAGCATCAGAAGGAAAATTTGATGCAATCTTCATCGAATCAAGTGGAATTTCAGAACCACTTCCTGTTGCTGAAACATTCACGTTTGAAGATGAGAATGGAAAAATGCTTATGGATATTGCCCGACTCGATACTATGGTGACTGTCGTAGATGCAAAACATTTTCTGTTGAACTACGAAAATGACAAAAATCTCTCTGATGAAAAGATTGGTGTATCAGATGACGATACTCGAACCATAGTTCACCTCCTTACCGATCAGGTCGAATTTGCCGATGTTATTTTACTTTCAAAAGTTGATATCACCCCAAAAGAAGAAGTTGCAAAGATTAAAGCTATCATCAAAACACTTAATCCTGGAGCAAAGATATACGAGATTGAAAAAGGAAAAATTGAATTAGACAAGATACTCAACACCGGTCTATTCACACTTAAAAACGCATCAAACAACGCTGGTTGGCTCAAGGAAATGCGAGGAGAACACATTCCAGAAACGGAGGAATATGGAATCTCGAGTTTTGTATTCAAAGCCAATCGTCCATTTTCTCATACAAAGCTCCTGGATATTCTTAACGGTAACAAATTGAAGGGTGTAGTCAGATCAAAAGGTTTCGCATGGACAGACGAAAGACCGAACATGGCACTAATGTGGAGTCATGCAGGCAATATTATCAACCTTGATCCCTATGGATACTGGAATAAGAGAAAAGACGGTTCATTAGATGCAGAGCAGAAAATTGTCTTCATCGGCATCGAAATGGACAAAGAATATATATTAGATGAACTTAATCAAGCACTTATTGCATAAAAATATGATAATTGGAATTTTAGGAAAAGGAGGTGTTGGAAAATCAACAATTTCATCACAAATTGCACTCTATCTTGCAAGTCAAAAGAAGAAAATTCTTGCAATTGATGCTGATTATAATATGGATTTGGTATTCAATATTACAGGTGGAAATATTCCTGAGCAGTTGCCCTATTTTGGAACACAAAAATCAGCTATTAAATTTTTCCTCTCCCTTGAGAAGGGTACAAAATTTTCTGATGGGGTGCTTGGTTTTAATGAAGCACAATTTCATTTCTCAGAACCATCAGTTGATAGTTTTACTGAATCAGTAGCTACTCCCATCAAGAACCATCTTTCAGTAATTGTTTGTGGACCAGAAACAGAAGACATTTTATACGGCCAAGGTTGTGGGCATGCATTATCAGCTCCTCTTAAGCTCTATTTACCACTACTGCATGTTGCGCCAAATTGTCATGTGGTGATCGATGAAAAGGCAGGTTCTGATGGTGCTAATAGTGGAATCATTTCAGGGTGTGACATAGTTTATATTGTTACAGATCCATCACTTCATGGAACAAAAACAGCACTTCAGATTGCTCGCCTTGCAGAATTTTTTGAAACACCTTATAAATTTATTGCAAATAAGGTTCAAACACCTGAAGATCTTACGTACATTTCAGAACGATTAAATGTGGATGTTCATTTATCATTTATATTTGATTCTGAACTTAGTAAAAATCCAGGACAAGTTTCTGCTAAAAACGTTAAATTCTTTGAGCAAATAGATAATCTTACAATTGACTCAGATAATCAAAATAGATTAGACCGCTCTCAGCGCAAATTCAAAATTGCTCAAGAAAGATACTCTTAGTTTGTAATCACCTCGCATGTTTTCTTCTCGAAAGGAATCATGTATGGTGACTATAATCACCGTGTTCTTTTTTCACAATTTAAAAATTTTAATCATGAATTGCACAGACGCAAGAATGGTGTGGTCTCACCCAGAAGGACCAATCAAAGGAGTACAACAAGTATTTCCTGAAGCATGGAAACGTATCCATGCAATTGCTCATCATTTTGCAGACAAGAAAACAAATCCGTATAACGATTTGGTTCAAGCGGATGCAAAGGAGATGGGAGTTAATACTCCGTTTTATGTTGAACATGCGCTGGATGGTGATCCTGTTGCAGAGCAAATCCACGGAATCCTTGGAGATGTAGCAATGGGAAAAGTGATATCCAAATGGATGTCTGACCATTGTAAGGCACCCATGGTGCTTGCTAATGTATGCTGTAATGGTTGCACCTCCTATCGACCAGATATGCCAGATGAGGAAATCAACAAAATGCAGCTTGCTGCAATCAAAAACAATCCTATATAGGTAATTGTTGTTATTTTGATAGCAAGCAAAAACCCGGACAAAAACAATGTCCGGTTTTTTATTTTTTTGACCTATTATTTCAAATCTCTTGTTTGATCTAAAAAAGCAAAGAATGTCATATTCATATGCCTTCGAGGAAACACAAGTAGACTAGCAACTTATAAAGCAGAACAACTCGGCATCAAGGCAATAAATCTCAAGGGTGGAGATGCGGAATGGAGCAGGCTGAATTTGCCTCGAATAATATCAATGTCCTGTATATTGAAGTACGACCTTTAAATTAGATAATTTAAAACGATAAAAACACCTCTCATTACGAGAGGTGTTTTTATCTTAAAACTAGCTATCTTTGAGCTAGCTCAAGTTTGCTGGGGTGCAAGGACTCGAACCTCAATAGACGGTACCAGAAACCGTAGTCCTACCATTAGACGACACCCCAATATATTTTTATTATATGCGAAGAATGCTTTTTTTCAAGTGTGAAAATAAATATTCCCCAAAAGGGGAATATAATTTTATGCCATCTAGCCACTACTTAATCTTATTGTTTTAGAACATTTAGTAAACTAGCAAGGAGGTTCCTTGTTAAGACTAAAAAAAAGACAGTTTCGAGCTGTCCTTTTTATTTCACCTTAATTTAGTATACTTATCATATGAAAAATACAATCCTTATACACGGAGCACCTTATGAAGACGAATTTAGAAATCTTGCGACACCTTCTCCTTCAAATACAAATTGGTTCCCTTGGTTGCAAAAACAGCTTGCTTTGCACGATGAAATATCTGTAGCTCCAGAAATGCCTCGCCCGTATGACGGTGTATATAGTGAATGGGAAGCCGTAATAAAACAGTATAGTGTTACCGCAGAAACAACATTAGTAGGGCACTCTTGTGGTGGTGGTTTTCTTCTTCGGTATCTATCAGAAAACCCCGATATTATTCCAGGTAAGGTTGTGCTTGTTGCGCCATGGCTCGATCCCGAACCTCATGAGCTAACTACCCCTTTCTTTGATTTTAAAATTGATGAAGAGTTGAATAGTAGAACAGATCTTCACTTTTTTATGTCTAGTGATGATTTTGATGGATGCTTAAAATCTTTTGAATTAATTAAAAAGATTTTACCAAATGCGCACTATCATCTTTTTGATAACAAAGGACACTTTACAGACAAAGAGTTTCCGGAAATAATAAAATTATTTTTTGTTTAGTTCTATTGCTTCATCATGCAAACCTTCAGCGATAGAGTAATAAAGATAGCATTGCAAATACCCGAAGGCAGAGTCACCACCTATGGGCGGATAGCCCGGGCTGCAGGGGCGGGGCCGATGGCATCGCAGAGCATCACTGCAATACTCGGCAAGGCGCATCAGGCTGGGGTAAAGGGTATCCCATTTCATCGCATAGTATATGCAGACGGCAGAGCATGGCTCAACAATGAATACGAAAAAAAGCGCCTCGCGCTCTATAAAAAAGAGGGAATACAGCTCGACAAAAACGGCAAGATTGTAAACTTTAGAGATATTTTGTTTGAGTTTAAATAAATAAAAAGCCTAGACTATATAGTCTAGGCTTTTTATTTATACAAGGGCTAGTATTTGCTTGGCTATCTCACCAGGGCTTTGAGTATTTGAGTCAAAGGTTTTTTCTGCATGATCTTTGATTGCAAGATATGCATTGTAGCGCTCCATAAACTCTGCTTCTGTTGTTACCGATATTTTTGTGCCACGCATTGTTGATTTGAATATTCTTTCTTCAAAACGTTTGAGTAATACCGGGAGCGGCGCTTCGATATTTACAAATGTCGTTTTGATACTATGTTTTTCACCCAGTGCGACTAGAGAATCGTTGAGTGTGCCTTGTATTACTGAGCCACCCTCGAGAAGGAGTGACATCCCATGCTCGAGCATTTTTTCTGCAATAAGTAAGAGACTTTCGTGCACTACTTTGCGATCTCGTTCCGGGCTATAGTCTGATATTAAAAATTTTATTTTGTTCGCAGAGAGGCGAAAGACTTTTTTCTGTTGGCTCATGAGAGCTTCTGCGGCATATGTTTTGCCGCCCATGATAGGGCCGTTGAGTATTAAAATAAATTGGTTCATATGTTGTTTTGAATTATGGTTTTGATTAATGTAGATTACTCTACTTGAGAACTATACACTACTAAGGCGATTTATCAATATAAGTCAGATGTGTAGCATGCCCGCCAGAAGCTATCTTTTCTTTCTAAATATAAGTCCTGTCATTAGAGTATTGGTAGTGATCATCGCTACAGAGTGGAGAGTGGTCGCTATATTGTATGCCTGCATTGAAAAAAGCATGAGTATATGGCGAAGAACATTCATACTGTAGAGTACTGGTGTCTCTGTCTCGGGGTGGCGATAGGTCTTGCGGATAGTCGGCATAAAAGCGACGAGGTCTATAGAGACTGCGATAATAACTGAAATAGTTGGGTCCTTGGTGAGTACCCATGGGATGATACCTAGAAGTGCGATGATAAGAAATATAGTATCTGTCTTTTGGATATGTTTGAAGCCATAGCGGAGTGAGAAAAAGAAGATGATGATGGTGAATATTTCAGAAGCTGCAGTAGGTATCGCTCCATAGCCTGCGCCTTTTGCAAGCTGGCCAAAAAAAATAATACAAGACACGATAGACCATACGAGCCACGTATACGGGTGGGGCTGTACGCGTTTTTTGATAATATCTCTGAGGTATGGCAAGTTGCCAATGATAGCGAGGACTACAGCAATATAGGCAACAATTTCTTTCATATATACAGTGTAGCACCTTATAACAAAATAATAACTACTACAAAAAGCTTTTCCGCGGAGTTATTTTAGTATATATTTCTGGTATATGGTATCAAATGCAACAAAATTTTTGGATAGATTAAATAAAGAGTATTTTGTTTTACACAAAGAGTATGAAGACTATTTTTGGCTTTCATATATGGGGGACCATAGTGTAGACAAGAAAAAAGACGAAGCACTTGCGGCTCGTGATGCATTTCGTGCAGATGCATCACTTGTTAGTGAGGCAGAAAATTTATTACAGTCTGCAACAGATGAAGAAAAAACTCGATTAAAATTGTGGCTTAGATTTTTTGAATGCTACCAATCTCCAAAAGCTGCACTTCCTGTAAAAAATAAAATTAGTAAGCTTGAATCAAAAATCCTCAAAAAGAGAGGTTCACGAAAAGAGGGCTATATAGATCCATATACAAAAAAGTTTGTAGTAGCATCGTCTGTAAAAATGAGTACTATGATAGCTACAAATCCAGACGAAAAAATCCGCAAGGCATGCTTTGATGCACGAGAAAATCTCGCAAAAGATTTTATTGCAGAATATATAGAGATGGTGGGGCTACGAAATACATATGCGCAGATTCTCGGGTACAAAGATTTTTATGACTACAAAGTACAACGCGAAGACGGCATGACAAAGAAAGAACTCTTTGGTATTTTTGATGATATCTACAAAAAAACAAAATACGCGCATGATGATATAAAAGAGCTCGAAAAGACCATGCCAGGACTTCGCAAACCATGGAACCTCGGCTATATGATGGCTGGGGATTTCACCAAAGAAGAAGACCAGTACTTCCAATTTGATGAAGCGCTCCTTCGCTGGGGTAGATCATTTGCAGCGCTTGGTATAGATTTCAAAGGGAGCACGCTGCAGCTAGATTTGCTCGATAGAAAAGATAAATACAACAATGGCTTTTGCCATTGGCCAGAGCTTGTACGATATGAAAAAGGGAAGATTGTCCCAGGGAAATCAAACTTCACTTGTAATGTGGTGCCAGGCCAAGTAGGTTCTGGATTTATAGGGGTGAATACACTCTTTCATGAGGGCGGGCACTCTGCGCATATGCTCAATATCACACAGCAGGATGTCTGTGTAAATCATGAATACGCACCTATGTCGACTGCATGGTCTGAGACACAGAGTATGTTCCTCGATACAATGCTCTCTAGTATCGAATGGCGAGTACGATATGCAAAAAATGCTGATGGTGCAGCATACCCACTAGATTTGTTTAAACGAAAAGTACAAAAGCTACATCCGCTCCAGCCACTTGCGCTCAGTAGTATTATTTTTGTTGCAAATTTTGAAAGAGAAATATACGAAGCAAAAGATTTGACTCCAGAAAAAGTAGAAGAGATTGCTCGAAAGAATCATAAAAAATACTTTGCCCGCTCTGAAACATCGTTGCTCGCACTCAATGTCCCACACATCTATTCTTTCGAAAGTTCTGCGGGGTATCATGGGTATGGCCTTGCTGAGCTTGCGCTCGAGCAATGGCGTGAATACTTTTATAAAAAGTATGGATATATTGTAGACAATCCTGCAGTAGGAAAAGAGATGGAAGCAGTATGGAAATTTGGCGGGGCAAAAACCTTTGATGAATTTGTAGTACTTGCTACTGGCAAAAAACTTTCAGCAGATGCACTGCTCAAAAATATCACCGCTCCAGTCTCAGCGGTAGTAGCTGATGCAAAAAAGAAAATTAAAAAGCTCGAAAGTGTACCAGAATATACTGGGCTAGTAGTACTGAGCGCAAAGATCAAGATGGTGCACGGAAAGGAGACTGTCGCGACAAATACAAAAAGCTTTGAAGATATGGCAGAAAAGTACAAAAAGTGGTTTACCAATAAATTATAGACATAACAAAAAACCTCTCAATATTGAGAGGTTTTTTGTTATGCGCGCTTTTTGTTTGAGTTAGCTTTCTTGGCTGCAAGCATTTCGTGCTTTATAGCAAGGCGCTTTGCGGTCTTGTGAGAGTGTCGTGATTTTACTCCTTTTTTGATGTCTGTACTTCTTTTTGCCATATGTATTGTATTACGTGATATAGACAACAGTATACACTAAAAATCGAAAAAAGCTATGAAATCTTTATTTTTAAAGAATTTATGCTATAATCTCAAAACTATTATGGCAAACGACACCCTAGCCCGATTTGATAAGGTCTCATTTGAATACAGCGCTACAAAACCTATCTTGGACCAGGTGGATTTTTCTTTGCGCCGGGGAGCAAAGCTCACTCTCATGGGGCAAAATGGTGCTGGCAAAAGTACTATCTTTAATCTCCTCGCAGGTACGTACAAACCAGAAGAAGGGCGTGTAATCATCGTCCCTGGTACTACTATAGCGACTGGCCGCCAGGTGATCCCTCGCGAAGACATGGATCTCACCGTGCGAGCATTTTTTGAAAAGTGCTTTACGCAAAAAGTGTACGACATAGATCCACGCATCGACGAAGTACTCGAAGTGGTGAACCTCAAAGGTCACGAAAAAATCCACGATAGAATTGTAAAAACATTTTCTGGTGGGCAGCAGGCGCGCCTCCTCCTAGCTTCCGCTCTTATTCAAGATCCAGACCTACTCCTCCTCGACGAGCCTACCAACAATCTCGACCACGCTGGGATACAGCATCTGACAAAATTTCTTATCGACTACAAAAAGACCGTAGTGGTGATCTCCCATGATGCAGACTTCCTCAATGCCTTTACCGAAGGCGTCTTGTACCTAGATGTATATACTCGCAAGATTGAGCAATATGTAGGCGACTACAACGATGTGCTCCGCGATATCAGTGCACGTATCGAAAAAGAAAATATGAAAAATGCACAGCTCGCAAAAGAGATCCAGGCCAAAAAAGAAAAGGCAAATCAATTTGCATTCAAAGGTGGCCAGATGCGTCTCGTGGCAAAGCGCATGCGCGAAAAAGCAGAAGAGCTCGAAGAAGATATCGTAGATGTTCGCAAAGAAGACCGCACGATACGCCCATTTACTATCCCAGTACAAGAAGACATCATTGGCGAGATTATGAACATCAGTAGCTTCTCTGTGCTCAAAAATCACAAGCCAGTGGTCCGCAAAGCTGCAATAAGTCTCAAAAAAAACCAGCACCTACGCCTCGTGGGGCCAAATGGTATCGGCAAGAGTACACTCCTCGAAGCGCTCGCTCGTGGCACTGCAGAGGGTGCGACCATTGCAAAAGATGTACGCGTAGGCTACTACCGCCAGGACTTCTCGACGCTTGATTTCAATGACACCGTATTCCAAGCGCTCCGCAAAGCTATGGAAGCATCGGGCAAGAGATTCGCAGAAGACCGTGTGCGCTCTGTGGCCGCGAGTTTACTCATTACTGGTGAATACATGCAGACACGCATTGGCGCGCTCTCTGAGGGGCAGAAAGGGATGGTGGCATTTGCGAGTCTCATACTCCTCGAGCCAGGGCTCCTCATACTTGACGAGCCGACAAACCATATCAACTTCCGCCATTTGCCGGTGATTGCAAAAGCACTTTCGCAATTTGCAGGTGCGATGATACTTGTTTCTCACGTAGAAGAATTTGTTTCTCAGATACGTATCGATGAGATACTCGATCTAGAAAAGTAGAAATATTTTTATGAAAAACCTAAATACGTTTGATGTAATAGTGATCGGTGGTGGGGCATCAGGGATGATGGCTGCAGGCAGAGCGGGTGCACTCGGAAAGAAAGTACTCGTGATAGAAAAGAATTCAAAGCTCGGCGAGAAACTCAAAATCTCTGGCGGGGGTAGATGCAATATCACCAATGCAGAAGAAGATATACACACACTCCTCAAAAATTATGGCAAGGCTGCACCATTTCTATATTCGCCATTTTCGCAATTTTCAAATATTGATAGTTTTGATTTTTTTGAAAACCTCGGCTTGCCGCTTGTCGTACAAGCTCGCAAGCGAGCATTCCCACACACTGAAAAAGCGAGTGATGTATTTCAGGCACTTATGAAATACATGCAGGCGGGGAAGGTAGCAATCCTTGCTGGGACAAAGGTATCTCGTGTGCTCCGTGACGGTGGGCGTATTACAGGCGTTGTTGCAGGTGGGGAGACCTACACTGCTACGAGCTACATACTCGCAACTGGCGGCCTCTCGCACCCAGAGACGGGCTCTACTGGAGACGGATTTAATTGGCTCAAAGACCTCGGCCATACTATCGCGACACCGACCCCGACCATAGTGCCACTCGCGACAAAAGAAGCTTGGGGGCACAAGCTCTCTGGTACATCGCTTTCATTTATGAAGATCACATTTTTTGTCGATGGCAAAAAAGCATTTGCAAAAACTGGTAAAATTCTCTTTACGCACTTTGGGCTTTCGAGCCCGCTTATTTTAAATAGTGCAGCCCAGGTGGGGGACTTGCTCCACACCGGCCTTGTGACTGCGCGCATAGATGCTTTTCCAGATACCGACCATGGCGCGCTCGAACAAAAGATAATCAACATTTTTGATGCAAATAAAAACAAGATGATTAAAAATGTGATAGACGATATAGTGCCGCACGGTATGTCTGGTGTGATATTTGATATTGTAAAAATAAATCCAGATACAAAAGTCCACTCTGTGACAAAAGAAGAGCGCAAAGAACTCGTAGAAAAATTGAAAGCGCTCCCGCTCACTATCACTGGGCTTCTCGGCTTTGACAAAGCAGTCGTCGCAGATGGGGGGATACCGCTCACCGAGATAGATACAAAGACCTGCAGATCAAAGATGGTAGAAAATCTTTTTATTACCGGAGACTTGCTCCATATCAATCGCCCAAGTGGAGGGTTTTCACTCCAGCTCTGCTGGACGACCGGCTGGATATCGGGGAGTAATGCATAAAAATAAAAACACTCAGTATTGCTACGGAGTGTTTTTATAAAAGAGTTAGTGTGTATTACGCACGCTGTACGTTTACTGCACTTGGTCCTTTTGGACTGTCTTCTGTATCGAAAGATACAGCGTCACCTTCGCGGAGGTCGTTAAAATTAACGCCTACGAGAGAATTCATGTGGAAGAAAAGATCCTTGCTCATGCCCTCTGCAGAGATAAAGCCGTATCCTTTTTCGCCATTGATTTTTTTGATTGATCCTGTCATATGTTTTAGATATTTACTTATAATTACAAACCGCTATATAAGAAATCGACATATTCCAGATAAACCTTTGTGTACTATTATAATATCATACTTTCAGTAAAAAATCAATATATTGGAAAATGATATACTTCGCTCATGTATTATGTCTATATACTCGAATGCGCAGACAATACGCTCTATATAGGGTCTACCAACGATCTCGTGAAGCGTCTACACAGCCACAACAATCTCAAATCGGGCGCACACTACACAAAGATACGCCGGCCAGTGGTGCTCAAATACTCGGAAAGCTTTGAAACATACGCACAGGTGCGCGCGAGAGAAGGGGAGCTCAAGCGGCTGACTAGGCAAGAGAAAATGAAATTGATAGGATAAGGCTTGCTTTTTTGTAATAAATATTGTACTATGTCAATATAGTAATAAGACCTAGCGCTGGGCGCTACGTATAAAAAATAAAACAAATAATATATGGGTAAATTCGATAGAGGAGGAGATAGAGGGGGATTTGGCGGTGGACGCGGAGGGTTTTCAAAACCTCGTGGTTTTGAGCGTGGTGGCGATATGCCCACATACAAAGCAACTTGTGCAGAATGTAGTAAATCATGTGATGTACCGTTTCGCCCAACTAGTGGCAAGCCAGTGTACTGTAACGACTGTTTCGGTGCAAAGAGAGATATGGAAGACCGTGCTCCAAGAAAGGAATTCGGTAATCGTGCGTTTGGCAAGCCTGAGTTCAATCGTAACGACCGTCCTTCATTTGATCGCGGAGGTCGCGATGAATTCAAGGGGCGCTCTGAATTCCCAGCTCGCGCTGCAGTAGCACCGGCTATGAATACAGAAAAGCTCGAAAAGCAGATGGCAGATATCTCTTTCAAACTCGAAAAGCTTACAGAAGCTATCATGAAGATGAGTGCACCTAAAGCGGAAGTAGCTGCTCCAAAAGTAGCTCCAGTAGTAGAAAAGAAGGTAGAAGCAAAAGCTGCAAAGCCAACTGCTAAAGCAGTAGTAAAAACACCAGCAAAGGCAGTTGCTAAGAAAGCAGCTCCAGCCCCTAAGAAAGTAGTAGCAAAGAAAAAGAAATAATTTTCTTTTAATAAAAATCCCCACGTCTAGTGTGGGGATTTTTATATTGAAAAAATGCTATGTTCTGTTATACTAGCCAATACAAATTATGAAAAACACTATACTTCTATACTACAAATACACACCGGTCGCAGACCCACAAAAGCTTCGAGACGAGCAATATGCATTCTGCAAAGAACATGGCCTCAAAGGGCGTATTATCGTCGCACACGAGGGTATAAATGGCACACTAGAAGGCTCAGTTGAGGCATGTGACGCATATCGTGCGTATATGGTATCCCAGCCACATTTTGCAGATATACACTGGAAAATAAGTGATGGTACGCCCGACCAGAGTGCATTCCCACGACTTTCTGTAAAAGTGCGCCCTGAGATAGTGTCGCTCCACTTGGGAGAAAATGATTTTGATCCAAATGACACCACTGGAGTGCATCTCAAGCCCGAGGAGCTCCGCAAGTGGTACGAGGAAGGCAAAGAATTCCACATCGTAGATATGCGCAACGACTATGAGCTCGAAGTAGGAAAATTCAAAGATACTATTTTCCCTGGGATGAGTAATTTCCGAGACCTCCGCAAAGATATACAAAAGATAAAAGATCTCAAAGATAAGCCAGTGCTCACGGTATGTACTGGTGGGGTACGCTGCGAAAAAGCATCAGGCTTTCTCGTAAAAGAAGGATTCAAAGATGTGTACCAGCTCGATGGTGGGATTGTCAGCTATATGGAGAAGTACCCGGGGCTTGACTTTGAAGGTTCGCTCTATGTTTTTGATACACGCAAGACGGTGCATTTTGAAAAGCCAGAAGCGCACAAGGTGATATCGAAATGTCGCAAGTGTGGCGTATCTACAGAGAGCTATGTAAACTGCGCAAACTTTTTTTGCAACAACCATTTTGTTTGTTGTGAGGCGTGTACTGTAAAAACAAAAATAGGGAAGAATGGTACAAAATTTGCATACTGCGGCGCATTCTGCAAAATTAAAGACAAGCTTCATATAAAAGCGTAATAACAACAAAAAATCTCCACTGTTTGTGGAGATTTTTTGTTGTTATAGTTTTTTAATAGAGATAGTGTGCTTGCCCCAATGGACTCTGTTCCAGATGCGCTCGTGCCCGAAGTATAATATGAGGCTGAGTGTGTTTGAAAGTAATACAAAAAAAGCTGTTTTTTCTATACTTTTAGTAATGTAAAATGCAATAAAACTATCCATAATAATACTCAAAAGACGATATGTGATAGCTTTTGCAATAGAGCGAGTGCGCTTTTCGTGATGTGTCATAGGTGTGTATTATATCTTATTTTTCTTATATTTACCGCGGCCGTACTCAAGCATGACTAGTACAAAAGAAAGTATAATCACTGTCAAAAGTATTTTGGGGACAAGGAGCTCCAGTCCTGGAAAAAGCGTCCCTGCAAAATATCCAAATGCTGTGACAGCACTCACCCACAAAAAGCTCCCTAGTATATTGCTTCGATGAAAAACTTTTGCGCTCATTCCGCTTGCTCCAGCAACTACTGGTGCTATAGTGCGTACAACAGGTATAAAACGATTTAATAGTACTGCATAGCTTCCAAATTTTGCAAAAAATTTTTTGGTCTTGTGTATCTGTGCATCAGTAAAAAATACAGTGTGCAATTTTCTATGCGCAAAATGTCGCCCGATATAAAACCCAATCACCGCACCGAGTATACTCGAAAGAGACCCATAGAGTATAAGCTCTATAAAAGAAAATTTTGCTTGGGATGCATAAATGCCGGCGCCAAGCAGTAATGTATCACCAGGAAGGAAAAATAAAAATACGCCAGATTCAAAGAAAAGTGTTATAGAGATACCAAGATACCCAAAGCCAAGGAGTGTTTCTGTAATGTGGTGCATGTAGACAATATACTATAGTAATGAGAAATTAAAAAACATCCGCCAGCTACGATGCGGATGTCTTTTATATATAAAGTATACTACAAAGTATTTTGTGTATACAAGAGCCTGTTGTGGATTAATTTTTTGGTTCAGGCTTTGTAGTAGTACTTGATGCTGCCGGTGTTTCAGTGGCTGGCGTAGTAGTGTCAGATGTAGGGAGCATCATGCGGTCATTTTGTATGTTGTGGTGGTACATCATTTGCTGGCGTGGTATAAGTCCAGCATCAGACATTAGTATTGCTTTGATCATACCTACTTGGTGTCCAAAAGAGTACGCAGCACAAATTGCTACCACTATGATTAATACACGAAGTAGTTTGTGTAATGTACATCCTGCACACCATTTACTACATGATGAGCCCTCTGTTATGTTGCATGTCGTACATACACCCGGTTTGCTTTTTTCCATAATATTGTATTTTGTATATTAAATTGCTATATATACAGTATATCATGAAAGATACTAGTCTAAACAAAAAAGATATACAAACATACGCAAAAGCACTGCTTGATTTTAAAAAGCAGTATGGCTTGCGCGACTTACCATGGCGAAATACAAAAAATCCATATCATATTTTGGTTTCAGAGATAATGCTCCAGCAGACACAAGTGCCACGCGTGATAGAAAAGTACAAAATATTTTTAAAAAATTTTCCTACAGTAGTAGACCTCGCGCGAGCGCCGCTTCGCGACGTGCTCGCGCTTTGGAGTGGTCTCGGCTACAATCGGCGCGCAAAGTTTTTGCAGCAATGCGCGATATCTATCGCAAATGAGTATGGTGGCAAATTTCCAAAGACTATCGAAATGCTAGAAAAGCTCCCTGGGGTCGGCCCATACACTGCGCGTGCAGTAGCTGCATTTGCATACAATACACCGAGTGTACTTTTTGAGACCAATATTCGCACGGTATTTATCCATCACTTTTTTACAAATCAAAAAGAAAAAATTGCCGACGCAGTACTTGCGCCATACGTGGAGGCCTGTATGGATAGAGAAAATCCGCGTGAGTGGTACTGGCTGCTCATGGACTATGGCTCGTATCTCAAAAGTATAGGGATAAAGACGCATACAAAGAGTACGATGTTTACTAGGCAGACAAAGTTTGCTGGGTCATTTCGCCAGATACGTGGTGGCATATTGAAATTGCTCATAGAAAAGCCTTATACAGAAGCTATGCTTACAAAAGCATTGGGTCGCGAAAAAGAAGATGTATCTCGTGCGCTCAGCGAGCTTATCTCAGAAAAATTGATACAGAAAAAAGGTCGGCAATATATGCTCTAGTATTTTCGTAGTGATAGCGCATACAATGCAGTCAAGACTAGACCAGCAGTAAGCACACTAAAGAGTAGATGAAAGCCACCAAATACTAGTAGAAGCCCACCAAAAAATGGACCTACCAGGTATGCAAGTGGGATAGTAGATTGGTATAGTCCTGCGAGGCCGACATCGTTTTCGTCTATATGGCGAAAGAAGTAGCTATCGGTAGTGACCTCTACAATACTCGCACCAATACGACTGATAAAAAGTACGACAGCAAAATATACCCACGACGTATACAGTGGTGCAAGTACATATACAATAGCAAGCGCCATGAGTGCAAAACCAAAAACAAGCATGCCTTTTTCGTTGTGTGATTTATCGAGATATTTGCCGACAGGGAATTGAAATAGTACAAACGGAATAAGCATAACAGAGAATACAAGACCAATATGTTCCCAATTGAGCCCTATATGTAGTAGGTATGGAGCCATAAAGAGAGCTGAGATAGAAAAAAATATTTGAAGGATCCAGGTCAGTATAAGTATCTTGCGAAGCATTATTTTTTTGCGTAGGCTGCGAAGTGCCTCTAGTGTACTATGTGAGCGATGTATACGCTCTCTATTACTAAGTGTTTTTTTGTTTTTTAAGAGTAGAATGATAGAGAGTACAACAGGTACAAGTGCAAATATATATGGCGCCTTGATACCACCATAGGTGATGAGGGCTCCAGAGATACTTGGTGCTCCCACCCATGCGAGGTTTGTGGCGGTGAGATATAGCCCGCGCAGTCTCCCCATAGATTTGCTATCTGCAAAATGCTCAATGAGTAGATTGAAATTGTACCAAACTACTGTGTTGAGTGAAAAATATACAACAAAGAACATAGCAGCTGCTATGTTCTTTGTATATGCGATAGATGCAAGAAGCACCGTAGAGAGTACTAGAATACCAATAAGTATTTTGTACGGTCCCCATACTTTTTCAAATTTTGGCAATCCGATAAGTATGAGAAGAGAGATACCACTCGACACAGTAAAATATACTCCAATTTTTTCAGGGTGTACCAATGCTCCCAGCATACTCGAGTGTACAAAAGCGAGCAGTGCAGCATGAAAAGAAAAAAGTATTGATGCGAGAAAAAGTGTACGTAGTGGTCTCATGACCAGTATTATACCGTAAGGATCACAGGGATTACTAGTGGGCGCTTTGCAGTCTTTTGGAGGAGGTATTTTGAAACCCCATCTGCAACATCATTTTTGAGGCGATCGATATCTACCATTTCATTGGTCTGGAATGCAATCTCTACAGTCTTTTTGATGTATAGACGTGTCTGGCGAAGGAGGTCTTGGTTTTCCTTGAGATATACGAATCCACGAGAAATGATGTCTGGAGACTTGCGGAGGAGGCCAGTCTTTTGGTCGACTGTTGCAATCACCACGAACATACCATCCTCTGAGAGGAGCTGGCGGTCGCGGATGACTACATTTTGCTCGTCACCTACTGAGAAGCCGTCTACAATCATCGGGCTCGATGGAGCCTTTTCTTTGCGGACATTGATCTTTGTACCTTCATTGGTGATTTCAATAATAGAGCCATTGTCTGGTACTACGATATTTTCTTCGGGCATACCGAGCTCCATAGCAAGCTCTTTGTGAAGCTCGAGGTGGTAGTGGTGACCGTGGATTGGGATAAAGAATTTTGCATGCATCTTGCGGTGAAGCCATTTGATGTCTTCTTTGTTGCCGTGACCTGTCGCGTGAACAAATTCTTCACCTGGGGTACGGAATGAAATAATCTTCACACCTTGGCGAGAGAGACCGTCTTTCATAGACTGCACTGCACGCTCATTTCCTGGGACGATAGATGATGAAAGGATGATGCGATCACCTTTGCGAAGTGCAAGTTTTTTTACACTCTTGTTTGCGAGGCGATTGAGGTATCCAAATTCTTCTCCTTGTGCACCAGTCACGAGGATGAGGATGCGGTTTGGTGGGAAGCTATCTATCTGATCGATAGAGATGATACTATCCTTTTTTGGTTTGAGGAGTCCTGCCTGGATAGCGATATCGAGGTTGGTCTTCATAGAGCGGCCTTCGATGACGATCTTTTTGCCGAGCTCTTCTGCGATCTCTACCACCTTGATAAGGCGAGAAATACTAGATGCAAATGCCGCCATAAAGATACGGCTACCTGTCTCACGACGCAAGATATTCTCAATACCTTGGTGCACCTTCACCTCAGCGAGTGAAAAGCCTTCATTCTCGATGTTTGTAGAGTCTGTCATGAGGAGGAGGTTGTTTGCAGTGTCGAATTGTGCGTACTCCTTTTCTTCATCAGGCTGTACAACACCGTCTATCTGGTCGAGCTTGTAGTCTCCAGGAGTTACGATATTGCCGTATGGTGTCTCGATGATGAGCCCCATAGAGTCTGGGATAGTGTGTGTCACACCCCAAAAACGCACCTTGACATTACCGAGAGTAATAGTCTGGTCCTTTTCTACAATGTTTGTATTCATTGCAGGCAAGTGTGGGAATTCGCTCTGGCGCTTTTTCATGAGGAGCACAGAGAGGTTGCGAGAATACACTGGTGGATTGCCGATACGAGAGAGCACAAGTGGTACACCACCGATGTGGTCTAGGTGGCCGTGTGTTACGACGAGGGCGCGGATTTTGTCTTTGCGCTCTTCGAGGTAGCGAGTGTTTGGGATCACGTAGTCGATACCAGGAGTGCTTTCATTTGAGAAAAACATACCTGCGTCGATAACGATGATATCGTCACCGATTTCGATTGCGGTCATATTTTTGCCGATCTCTTCTACGCCACCGAGTGGGATGATACGTATAACTCCCGGAAGAATATCTGGGATATGCGCAGTACGCTTTTCCTGAGGCATAGTTGCCTCCATAGGGTCGATAGGTGGATGCGCTGGGCGACGATTGAATTGTTTGCGATTATTAAAAGGGCGACGCTTTGGGCCATTTGCAGATGCAAAAGGTTTTCGCGCTGGTCCTGCTGTAGGTGCTCCTGCTGTCGCTGGAGCTGTATTTTGTTGTTCCATATAAATATAGGGTTTGATTGATTACATTGCCGTAAGGCAGCTAATAAATCGGTATAGAACAGAAACTATCTAAAAAGAGGGGAGTAAAGAGGATTAGCCGCGGAGTGCGAGGACAATACCAATACTTGCACCAACAAAAACAAGCGCTACGATAATCGTAGTGAAAAATAGGAATTTTTCTGCGCCACGGCGGGTCTGCATAAATGAGCCTTCGCTCGATGAGCCTCCCATATCACCTTGTGTTCTCTGGAGTAATACCAAAGCAACGAGGGCAATTGCGCTTATTATTTGGATGATAGATAGTGTGTGTGCCATAACGAAACGTATCTATTCTAGCATAAAGCCTAAAAAACTGCAATTATGCTATACTGCGTATATGATTAGTCTCAACGAGATACGAAATAGAGCAGTAGCTTTTTCTGCAGAGTGGGACAGAGAATACAGTGAAGATGCTGAAGCAAAAAGCTTTTGGGACGGTTTTTTTGATGTATTTGGGGTTTCTCGCAGGCGTGTAGCTTCGTTTGAATACCAAGTAAAAAAGCAAGATGGTGGGCAAGGGTTCATAGATGTACTTTGGAAAGGGGTAATGCTAGCCGAGCACAAAAGTCGTGGACGCAGTCTCGACAAAGCGTTTACCCAAGCAAAAGATTATTTTCCTGGGCTCACCGATGCAGAGCTTCCTCGCTATGTGGTAGTTTCTGATTTTGAAAAAATAAGAATTACAGACCTCGAATCAAACAAAGAGACAGAATTTGTACTCAAAGATTTGCACAACTACATACACCTTTTTGATTTTATTTCTGGATATACTTCACATAGTGATTATGCAAAAGAAGAGGAGGTTAGTATCAAAGGCGCAAAGCTCATGGCGGACTTTCACAATGAAATAGCAAAGACTGGCTACACTGGACATGAGCTAGAAGTATTTTTGATACGCATACTTTTTTGTCTTTTTGCAGACGATACAGGAATTTTTGAAAAAGGACTTTTTAGAAATTATATAGAAAACAGAATCAGTAAAGATGGGGGAGACCTCGGTATTCATTTGGGGCAGATTTTTTATATTTTAAATACACCACAAGAAAAAAGACAGACCACTACAGACGAGCAACTCATGCAATTCCCCTATATAAACGGTGGTATTTTTGCAGAAAATCTCTCTCCTGTGTCGCTCGATGCTACAGCATATCTCAAGCTCTTGCGTTGCTGCGAATTCGACTGGTCGGGGATTTCTGCATCTATTTTTGGATCGCTTTTCCAAGGGGTAATGAATGAAAAGCAGCGTCGTGAGCTCGGCGCGCACTACACTTCAGAAATAAATATACTAAAAGTAATCCAGCCTCTTTTTCTCGATGAGTTGTATATTGAGTTTGATGCTCTAAAATACGACTCAAAAAAACTCACAGCTTTTCATGAAAAGCTTACAATGCTCACATTCCTCGACCCGGCGTGTGGCTGTGGCAATTTCCTCGTCACTGCATATAGAGAGCTGCGCACGCTCGAGCTAGAGGTGCTCAAAATACTGCGCAAAGACAACAAGCGCGTACTCTTTGGGGCCGAAGATATTTCCAAAATACAAGTGAATCAATTCTACGGTATCGAAATAGAAGAGTTCCCAGCACTTGTCGCACGCACTGCGATGTATCTCGTGGATCACCAGATGAACATGGCGCTTTCTACAGAATTCGGGCAAGCCTATGCGCGTATCCCACTTCGCGAGCCTGCGACTATCGTACACGCAGATGCACTCACGACAGACTGGGAGAGCGTAATACCCAAAAACAAGCTCTCGTACATTCTCGGCAACCCGCCATTTTCAGGAGGTCAAATAATGACCAAATCTCAAAAAGAAAATTTCTTGAAAGTTTTTGACGAATTAAAAGCTGTGGGTAATCTAGATTTTGTCACTGCATGGTACGAAAAAGCAGCAAAATATATGGTGGGTACAAAAATCAAAACAGCATTTGTATCTACAAACAGTATTTGCCAGGGCGAGCAAGTAGGGATACTCTGGAAGCACCTCAAAGAAACATACGGCGTAGTAATACACTTCGCGCATCAGACTTTCAAATGGAACAACGACGCTCCAGGAGTCGCCGCTGTGTACTGTGTTATTGTCGGCTTCGCAGATTTTGACACACCTAAAAAATACCTTTTTGAATACGAGACGATAAAAAGCGAGCCAAAAGAAAAAGAAGTAGAGCATATAAATGCATACTTGGTAGCAGGTGAGGATATTTTTATTGAAAAGAGAACAAAGCCAATTTGCGAAGTTTTAAATATTATTAAAGGAAATTATTATGCAAAAAGTGAAGGATTAATTATAGAGGAAGAAGATTTAGATTATTTGGTAACAAATGAATCAAATGCAAAAAAATGGATAAAGCTTTTGATTGGTGCCGATGAATTTATAAATAACAAAAAACGATATTGTCTTTGGCTGGTTGATTGCCCGCCAGAAGAATTACGCAAAATGCCTTTAGTTATGGAGCGCATCAATCGCGTCCGAGAAGATAGACTAAAAAGCACTGACAAAGGAATGCAAAACCTTGCGCCTACGCGTTTTCGTGAGACAAACAATCCTGAGACATGTCTTGTGATTCCAGTTGTTTCTTCTGAAAAGAGAAAATATATTCCAATGGGGTTTATTGATAAAAATACCATTTCAACAAATGGCAATTTAATAATGCCCGACGCAGATTTGTTCCATTTTGGAATACTGCAATCTTTGCAGCATATGACTTGGGTTTCGTATACTTGTGGAAGATTGAAAAGTGATTATCGATATTCAAAAGATATTGTGTACAACAATTTCCCTTGGCCAGAGAGTGTAAGTGATGAGCAAAAGAAAAAAGTAGAGGATTGCGCGCAAAAAGTACTCGATGCTCGAGCGCAATTTCCAAATAGCTCGCTCGCAGATCTCTATGATCCGAACACTATGCCACCAGAGCTCACAAAAGCCCACAATGAGCTCGATAGAGCAGTAGATGCCTGCTATGGCGCGCGTTTTGCAAATAAAGAGGATCGCATCGAGCATCTTTTTGATTTGTATAAGAAATATACGAAATAGCCAGATACCCTTGTATTGGGCTTTATACTATATAGTAAGGCAAAAGTTAATTAAAAAAGCCTTAAATATATTATGAATAAACAAATACAACACGCAATACGATTATTTTTTATAGATAAAAAAAAGACATATCTAGGGATAGATAAGATACACCAAGAAATGTATAGTAAAAATCTTTGTGTTGTGCGGGAAGAAACTATAAAACAATTAGAGTTTCTTATTGAAAATGGAGAATTATATAAAGACGAGGTTGTACAAGGTTCCCCCGAGTATAGACTAACTAAATGGGGAGAATTAAAAGAAGGTTGTATCTTTAATCGAGCCTGGTATTGGTTGTTGTATAGAAAGCATAATCTCGGAAGTCTTATTGCTATAGCAGCTTTGGTTATTTCTATACTTCCTTATTTTAAAAAATAGTTATAATATATATGTAGTATACTAAATCCAGTATGGCAAAGTTTGCATTTATTGATGTACAAAACACAGAGACAACTACGCGCAAGTGGCTTAATTTTGAAATCGACTGGGTTAGATTAACTCAGTTTTTACAAAACGAATGGGGTTGCGATCAGGTTTTCTATTATCTAGGAATACAAGAGGGTGATACTGCTCGTGATGAAGAATTTTCAAGGCTTAAAAATGAAAAAGTAATTATTAGACCAAAATATTATTTTGTTCATAAAGTAAGTGATAGACTTGTAGCTACTACTTGTACAACATGTGCAATCCCCATGCAAGTTCGTATTGATATGGGATATCAATGGAAATGTAACTGTGATGTTGAACTCACTGTGGATGTGCTAGATAAGGCGTATGGAGATAATGAGATAATTCTTTTCACTGGTGATGGCGACTTCGAATTTCTAATAGATACAGTACTTGCAAAAGTTTCTGGCAATGTGTCTATTGTATCAACTTCAAAACCTAGAATACGAGCGGGAAAAACTGAGCATAGACTTTCAAAAAAACTAAAAAAGAAAAAAAGAGTGCGAGTGCTAGAGATAGATAATCTTAAAAATAAAATTAAAAGCAGCACAGTGTTTTCAAAATAAAGTATAGTTTAGGTACGCAAAAAGGCCGCGAAGCGCGACCTTTTTTAGCGATAAATAAACTATATACTAAAACATAAAATAAGTCAAGTCAATAGGTGTGGATAGTATTTTAAAGATACGATCTTTAAAACTATTCTTTCTCTCCTACTTTGTATATAAACCCATCTCGGGCGCCAAAGTATATGCCACCGTTCCAGATGAGTGGGGTGGATTCGATGCAGGCTTTTGAGGGGATTTGCATCTCGGTGTCGAGCGAGAGCGCTTCGCCAATGCTAAATACTTTTATATATCCTTCGCAGGTTGTGAGGATCAATTTTTCGTCTACTATATTTGGCGAAGACCATGCATGTACACCGATGGAAATGGTCTGGAGGACTGTACCTGTATCAGTATCTATCACGAGTAAGTCACCTGGGTTGGTCGGCACGTAGAGCTTGCCATTGTGAATTGCAGGGGTCGCCCATACGCCGCCATCGATACCTTTTTGCTTGGGTAGTACTGGTACGCCCCATACGAGCGGATTTGCTGTATTGCGAGGGTCGAGCTTCATTATTTGTCCCACTTCGTCGCTTCTTTTATTGATGCGCTCGCGCTCACTTGCTGCGTATATGTAGCCTTTGTCATCGGTGACGAGCGTCGCATCTGTGTCATCGCCTGTCCAAAAATCAAACACTATGGGCGCGAGGCCTTCGATTACACGTGATACATCCATGCCGAGAATCCTGCCGCCAGAGTTTGCTATGTAGACAGTATTGCCGATCTTGAGCGGCGAGCTCTCTATACTCACATCTTCATCGCCGATATTTTTGAGGAGCTCTGTATTGAATGATGGTACCTTTATGAGCACGCTTGGCGCGACGGTGACTTTGCCGTCTGCATCATATGCGCGGTTGAGCTTGAGTATATGAAAGAGGCCGTTCTCGGCGCCGGTGTAGAGGATATCATTTTCAATAATCGCATTCGGGTCCCAGTCGTTGTTCCAGTAGCCGTCACTAATTTTTGCCTCAATTTTATAGAGCTCGCGAGGTTTGTCGCCGTCGAGAGAAATTATACGGAAAAAGTTGTCGCGAGAGCCGCTGTATAGGAGTGGGTAGCCGTCTGGATCCAAGCTAACGGTGCCTTTGATGATATCGCCAGTGTAGAACGTAGGGAAGGCTGTTTCGCCGGTGTCTGCATAGACGAAGTGTATACCTTTGTCGTATGCGTTAAAGACTATTACATCGCGGCCATCTTTCTCCCAGAGTACTGGCTGGCCCGTCCATCCATTGCCGCACCATATCTTGCTCATGCCGCCCACCCATGAGCGCGCGCAGAGGGGATTGGTCTTAGGATATTTCCAGAGTATTGAAAGTGAACTTGGCACCGGGCCAACGCCATAGAAATTGCGGGATATATTGCCGCGGAACATGCGCATAGTGTTTGGTGCTTTTGGAGTTTCTATTTGTGGAGCTTTGGGGATTTCCTGTACTACAGCTGGAGTAGGTGCGGGGAGACTAGAGGGTACATTTTTGAGTACCCATACATACCCGCCGTAGATGCAGAGAAGGAAGACGCAGAGGATGAGAAGTTTTTTCATTACACCAAAACGTAATCAATTATCCTTTTATTGAGATCTGCCGCTACGACTTTGAAAGACACCGGGTCGCCGATGCGGTATTCTTTGCGAGTGCGCTTGCCGATGATAGCGAGCTCTTTTTCATTGTATTCGAAGTAGTCTGCACCGAGGTCTTTGAGGCGGATCATACCTTCGCATTTGCTTTCTTTTTCTTCTACAAAAATACCATTTGGAGAAATACCAGTGACAGTACCAGAGAATGTCTGCCCAATACGGTAGCTCATGTACTCTGTCTGTTTGTACTTGATAGATGCGCGCTCTGCATCACTTGCTTCTTTTTCACGTACCGATGAATGCGCGCAGACTTTGTCATAATAATCCCAGTGCTCCTGTGCGATAGTACCACCAGAGAGGTACTCATTGAGCAAGCGGTGCACGATAGTGTCTGGATAGCGGCGGATAGGCGAGGTGAAGTGCGTGTAGAATTCAAAAGCAAGACCATAGTGGCCGATGTTTTTTGTAGAGTAGATAGCTTTGGACATAGTACGAGCGATCGCAGTCTGGATAGTGTCTTTTTCGGGTTTGCCGTCGAGCTCCTGGAGTACACGGTTTATCTCGCTTGTCGGTATAATACCGTCTTCATCGCGCTTCACAGCGTAGCCGAGGCGCTTGAGGAACATATACAAATCCTGCATGCGGTCGAGCTCTGGTTTTGGGTGGACGCGGAATACAAATACTCGGTCCTGGTCTTTTGTTATACTCTCTGCTACCTTGCGGTTTGCGAGCAGCATGAGCTCCTCGATCATGTGGTGTGTGTCGCCGCGGGTTTTGATATACACGCCAGTAGGGACGCCTTTTTCATCGAGCTTGAATTTCACTTCTTGGCTGTCGATAGAGATAGCACCATTTGCAAAGCGCTCTTTTTCTAAGTATTTTGAAATATCAAGTGCTGCCTGGAGTTCACGATAGTATGGGCCGTCTTTTTTGTCCAAAACTTCCTGTGCATTTTCGTAAGTGAATCTATAGTGTGAGTGGATCACCGTCTTGCCATACCATTCTTCGACAATCTTATTATTTTTATCAAACGTAAATACAGCACTCATCGTGAGGCGGTCTACATCGGGGTTGAGCGAGCAGAGCTCATTTGAGAGTGCTTCTGGGAGCATGGGGATAGTGCGGTCTACGAGGTACACACTCGTCGCTCTCCTGTATGCCTCGGTGTCGAGCGCACTTCCTGGGCGCACGTAGTGCGACACATCGGCAATGTGTATGCCGACTTCAGTATTGCCATTCTCGAGGAATTTGACCGAGATAGCATCGTCAAAGTCTTTTGCGTCAAATGGGTCGATAGTGACAGTCGCTACATCGCGAAAATCTCGGCGACTCGCTTTTTCTTCTTCGGTAATGCCGTGCTCGTGTATCACTTTTGCTTCGTCGAGGACAGCCTGGGGGTAGCTATCGTCAAAGCCTTTTTCAAGTGCGAGAGAGAGCATCTCGGCGTCATTTTCCAAAGGTTTTCCGAGCACACGCACTACCTCGCCAATAGGCGTCGCCATAGGGTCGTTCCATTCTGTGATACTACAAAAGATTTTGTCGCCAGGTTTTGCACCTCCCAATTTATCTTCAGGGATATTTATATTTGTATAATTGCGAGAATCATTGTGGATGAGGCAGTGTGCGCCATTGTCCACAGAGAGAGTACCACTGTATCCAATCTTTGCGCGGCGGGTTATAGCAGTGACTATCCCTTGTGGGTTGAAGCCGTCTATCATACTCACCACTCGCGCCTCTACGGTGTCGCCAGGAAATGCTTTGTTGAGCCCTTCGCGAGGGATTTCGATAGTAAATCCAGCATCGCGGATTTTGACATACCCGACCCCTTTTCCTGAAATATTGATAGTACCTTCTCGTGTTTCGCCTATAGTTGGCTTTATTGTCTGCATGAGTATAACTGTAGCATATTTTATAAAAGCCCCGAAATCGTTTTTACGATTTCGGGGCTTACTTATTTTAAGTATTGCTTAATACTTTTTTCTATAACTTCTGAAACATTGTATGTAAGTATTTTTCTAGATGTAAACACAAAGCGAAATTTTAATGTTTCAAGATTGTTTAGAATAAATAACTTAATAGCTGCCTCATTTTTTGGAACCTTACTTATTTCCGCACTATTGCAAATATAAGTTATAAAATCATTAATATCTGCAACCGAGGTCTCTACTTTAGTATTTTTTTTCTTTTGATAAAGGATTACTATGGTCGCAAGGAAGACAATGCATATAGGATAAAAAACGATAGGCTCACTAAAGATGCTTGAAAGGAAGTTTTTCATATTTTTTCTTTTACCATATCATATATAAAAGGATTGTCATCTTATTGACTATATTCAAGCAATTTGCTATTATCTCCAGACATGTTGAAAATACGACTACAAAGAATAGGACGCAAGAACGAAGCGGCATTTCGCCTCGTTGTTACAGAATCAAAAAATGGCCCACAAAGTGGTAAGTTTTTGGAAGTGCTCGGCTCATACACAGTAAAGGCTGACAAAGTAGAGCTCAAGGCAGACCGTATCAAGCACTGGCTCGCACACGGCGTACAGCTCTCAGATACTGCACACAATATGCTTGTAAAACAAGGTGTTGTAGAAGGAAAGAAGCGAAACTCACTTTCAAAAAAGTCTCCTACAGTAAAACGCAAAGACGCTCCAAAGAAAAAGAAATA
>CAYVSW010000002.1:0-13004 GCA_964454285.1 uncultured Candidatus Saccharibacteria bacterium
TAGCACTCGTAACTGCAAAAATAAAAGAAGAGGAAGATAAGTTTTCAAAAACCCTTGAAGCGGGCCTTAAAGAATTTACAAAAGGTACCGATCCATTTATCCTCGCTACAACATACGGCTTCCCAATAGAGCTCACTGTAGAGCTCGCCCAAGAAGCAGGTCGCGAAGTTGATATAGAAAAATTCAAGACAGAAATGGCAGCCCACCAGAATGCATCTCGCGCAGGGGCAGAGCAGAAGTTCAAAGGCGGTCTTGCAAATACCTCTGATACGACCGTACGCCTCCACACGGCTCACCATTTGCTCCTCGCAGCACTTCAGCAGATAGTGGACCCACAAATCAAGCAGCGGGGAAGCAATATCACCGAAGAGCGCCTCCGTATAGACTTCAATCTCGATCGCAAGCTTTCAGATGTTGAAAAAGCCGCAGTAGAAAAGCTCGTACAAGAAAAAATAGACGCAGGCCTCGATGTAGTAAAGCGTGAAATGCCGCTCGCTGAAGCTCAAGCGATAGGTGCCGAGATGGAATTTGGTGCAAAGTACCCAGATGTAGTGTCTGTATACTTTATCGAAGACGCAGGCGGCGCAGCTTTTTCAAAAGAATTTTGCGGCGGTCCACATGTGACTAATACTAAAGAAATAGGGAAGTTCAAAATCCAAAAAGAAGAAGCTTCATCTGCTGGTATCCGCCGCATCAAAGCGGCTATCGAGTAGTACTATTGAATAAAAAAATAAAAATGCGGTATACTTTGTATATCGTGTTTTCATTTGCAAAGAAAAAAACAAAAACAGTGCTCATCATCGATATCAGCTCGAGTGCTGTCGGTGCAGGTATCTCGATAATCCCTACAGAAAAAGATAGTACAGTGCCCCCACAGAGTATTGCATTTGTCCGCAATACTATCCCGCTTAAAGAGCATTTTGATGAAGAACATTTTCTCCAGACCACACTCACATATCTCAGCGCTGCGCTCCAGTCGCTCCAGCACAAGGCCAACCTCGCGCCAGAGGCGGTGACTTGTACTATCTCGTCTCCATGGTTTCTCTCGCATGCACGCACTATCAGCTATAGCGAGCTCACGCCTTTCCTCTGCACCGAAAAGCTCATACAGTCGCTCGTCGCGCAGGAATTACAAAAAATTCACACAGACACCGCCGGCCAGGAGCTTGTAGTGATCGAGCAGCAAATCTCGCAAATCACGCTCAATGGCTATACGACACAATCTCCTGTAGGCAAAAAGGCAAGCAGTATGACCATAGGGCTTTCTGTCACGCAGAGTACCAAAGACTGCATAGAGCGCTTCAATACGCTCATTCGCCGGTTTTATGGCGATGTATCTATTGCATACACCACGACCCCTTTTGCAATAGCGACAGTACTCACTGATGCCCACGATAGAGCGCTCATTTTCCATATTGGAGAGCAGATCACTGATGTCGGCTTTGTAAAAGATGGCATGTTTCTGTACCAGCACTCATTTCCTATCGGGATGTACAACCTTTTTCATATCATGCACGAAAAGGGTGTCCCTCGTGGCCAGACAAATACACTCCTCGATGGCTACAAAATGAATGCAATACACGATGAAAAGCGCCGCATGGTCGAGGATTCGCTCAAGCTATTTAGTGCTATGTGGTCAGAGGGGTTCACCAGCATATTCACTACAGGGTTTTTTGGATTCTCTACGCCCGAGCGAGCGCTTATACTTTGTGACGATAGATTTGCACTATTTTTCCAAACAGCCATTACGACAAATCCTTTTACAAATCATAGTGGCGCAGCGAGCAAGATCAGCTGTAGCTTCATTACGCCATTACTCTTTACTGGCACTATAGCGACACCTATAGATGGCAGTACAGACGCAGTAGGGCTCCTTGTTACAAAATTTAGCACCATGCACCACGGCGCAACACTATGAAGCTCTACGACGTATTAACAAAAAAACGTATAGAAAAAGTAGCACCTCCCGAGGAGGAATATATAGCCCCACCCAAAAAAACTACTTTTGGGCATATTGTATTTTGGGGAGGTATTGTACTCGTGCTTATCATCATATATACACTCGGGGTAAATCTCGCTCGCACAAAAGTACATATCAAGCTCCGTCGTATTCCATTTGCACTCACCGATACACATATAGTGCTCGTCCATGAGTCAAAAGCTCAAGCGGGGGATGTGCCATTTCAAATAATCAAAGTGACTGACCAAGCACAGCGCGAAGTCATAGGTACACAGGCGCCATTTACTACAGTCGTAGTCAAAAAGCCTGCTCCAATAAAGCAGACTGTCATAAAAAAAGGTAAAAAGGTGACTGTGATGGTCACGCCACCACCAGCTCCTGTAGCGCCAAAAGTATTTACCTACCAAATAGCAGATGCTGATCGCGAGAATATAGCAAATACACTCTCTGCAGATGTATTTGAGCGATTGAAGCGCCAGACACGCACCCAGATCCCCGATGGGCTCCTCCTAAACCCAGAGCTCCAATTTTTCTTTTTTAATAAAAACAATATCTCATTTACCGGCAATACTATCGCATTCCCAGCTATCGCACAGGGCACACTCACCAGCTACCTCATCAACACCCAGGTTCTCGAGCAGGCAATAGCGGCTACAGTACTCCACGACACAAAGACCTATCCAGAGGTTGTAATACCTGAAATAGGCTCGCTCCAGATAAAAGCAATATCTGCAGCCCCACTAGACCCAAATACCATCCCAGACACCTTTACTATATCTATCACTGGTACAGGTACTATCATCACACAGGCATCTCCCGAGGAGATACAAAAAGAGCTCGTGGGCAAAAAAACAGCAGCTTTTGATAGTATTTTGGCAAATATCCCAGAGATAGACACTGGTACATTTTCTATGTATCCATTTTGGGCGAGGAATTTTCCCAAAATACAAAGCCGTATAACGGTAAAAGTTGACTAAAAATCTCACTTATATTACAATCAGTATTCTTCATGTCAGAACCACAAATATCAAAAGGAGTAGTCCAAGAAGCCCTACCAAACACTATGTTTCGTGTACAGCTTGAAAATGGCGACCTCCTTGTTGCATATTTGGCTGGCAAAATGAGATTGCACCGCATAAAAGTTATTGTAGGCGATACTGTCGAAGTATTGCTTGATCCATACGGTGGAAAAGGAAGAGTTGTCAGAAGATTATAATTAGTGTATACTTGCCACCGCAATGAAAGTCAGAGCAACAGTCAAAAAAATGTGTGCGAAATGTAAGGTTGTTAAACGCAGCCGCCATTTATTCGTGATTTGTGAAAATCCAAAACATAAACAGAAACAATAAAAAATTATGCGTATCCTCGGTATTACTATTCCAGAAAAAAAACAACTCGTTATTGGACTTACAACCCTCTATGGTGTTGGACGTACAACAGCTACAAAAGTGCTTCTTGAAGCAGGTGTAGCTACAACTACAAAGCCAGCAGATCTCACCCTCGACCAAGAAAATGCAATCCGCAAATCTATCGAAGAAATGACAATCGAAGGTAACCTCAAGCGTGAAGTATCTACAAACATCAAGCGTTTGAAAGATATCAAGTGCTACCGTGGTACTCGCCACACTCGCAAATTGCCAGTAAATGGCCAGCGTACAAAAACAAACTCACGTACTGTACGTGGAAATGTCCGCAATACTATGGCAAGTGGTCGCCGAAAGGAGAGTAAGACATAATAATTAATAATCATTTTATACCATGGGAAAAAAACGTATCACAACTCAAGAAGGACAGCTCGTCGAGAATCGCGGCCGTGCTTCTGCTCGTACTCCAAAGAAAAAGCTTGTAACTTCAACTCTTTCTATCGAAGCTACTTTCAATAATACAAAAGCATCTGTTACTGATGCAAAAGGTAATGTACTCTTCTGGTCTTCAGCTGGAGCACTCGGCTTCAAAGGGGCAAAAAAGGGTACTCCATTTGCCGCATCAAAAGTAGGCGAAATCCTCGCTGAAAAAGCTACTACAATCGGTGTAAAAGAAACACACGTAGTAGTACGCGGTGTAGGAAGCGGACGAGAACCACTTATCCGAGCATTCGTTGCTCCTGGTATCGATCTTCTTTCTGTAAAGGACATGACACCAGTACCGCACAATGGACCAAAAGCTAAGAAACCACGTAGAGTTTAATTTTTATGAAACCAGCAGCAAAATACAAAATTTGTCGAAGACTAGGAGCAGGAATGTTTGAAAAATGCCAAACTCCTAAGTTCGTCGCATCAGAAGCAAAAAAACAAAAGTCAAACAAGCGCCCTAAGCAGCTTTCAGGATTCGGTACACAGCTTATCGAAAAGCAAAAAGTGCGCGTATCTTACGGTATCAGTGAAAAGCAGCTCCAAAACTATGTTGATAAAGCAACAAAAGCAAAGGGTATTGTTACAGAAAACCTTTTCATCCTCCTGGAAAGTCGTCTCGACAATGTGATCTATCGTCTTGGCTTTGCTCCATCACGCCGTTTTGCTCGCCAAATGGCATCTCACGGTCACTTTGTAGTAAATGGCAAGAAGGTAACCATCCCTTCAATGCACCTCCGTATTGGAGATGTTATCGAAGTACGTGAAGGATCTCGCAAGAGTCCAATGTTTACAGACTTTGCTGCAAAGGTAAAAGGATACGCATGGCCAAAATGGCTCAAGCTTACTCCAGAAGCTCTCCAAGCAGAGGTTATCGGAGTTCCAAAAAACGAGGAAGCATTCCTCCAGTTCGACACTGTTCTTGAGTTCTATAGTCGTTAATAGAACATAGTTTGCACGTATTACAAAATAATGGTACTATATAAAACCATGACTGATCAAAACATAATGCTTCCATCAAAACCAAAAAACGTTCACGAAGACGCACATAAAGGGGTATACGAAATAGACGGTCTCGTACCGGGCTATGGCTATACACTTGGAAACTCACTCCGTCGTATTATTTTGTCATCTATCCCAGGATGCGCTATTACTGCAGTAAAAATTGATGGTGCAGCACACGAATTCTCTACACTCGAAGGAGTAAAAGAGGATGTGATCACTATATTACTCCACCTCAAGAACGTGCGTTTTGCACTCGTAGGTGATGAGCCACAAAAAATCACTATCTCTGCAAAAGGCCCAAAGGTTGTAACTGCAGCAGATTTTTCTGGAAACAGTAGTGTAGAAGTAGTAAACAAAGATCAGTATATTTGTGAAATCACTGGCAAAAACGGCTTTACTGCAGAGGTTACTGTAGAGCGTGGCTTCGGCTTCCTCGTACGTGACCAGCATCACAAGCAAAAGGCTGAGATCGGTACTATCTTCCTCGATGCTATCTTTTCTCCAATCCGTCGCGCAAGCTACGATGTAGAAGAGATGCGTGTGGGCGACAAGACAAACTTCAACCGTCTTCGCCTCACTATCGAAACAGATGGTAGTATTTCTCCACGCACAGCGTTTGAGACTTCAGTAAAGACCATGATCGAGCAGCTCGCAGCAATCGTAGAGATTGATGCAGAAGTAGCGATCAAAGACATCCAAGCTCGCATGAGTACAAAGGTTGCACAGATGGAAGAGATCGAAGCAAGTAACGAAGAGATTGTAGAGGCTATCAGTACAGAAGAATCTGTAGATGTTACAGACGTGCTCAAGAACCGCATCGACACAATCGGCCTTTCTACTCGTACACTCAACTCTCTCACTGCAGCAAATATCCGTACCGTCGGCGGTGTTGCGCGCAAGCATGTTTCAGACCTTCTCGAAATAGATGGTATTGGAGACAAGGGTGTTGCTGAGATAAAAGAAGCACTCGCAAAGTTCGACTTGTCATTGAAAGATTAATTTGCTATAAGATAGTACCGATATATGAGACACCACAACGCAAACAGAAAATTTAATAGATCAAAGAACCAACGTGTTGCGCTCGTGCGTGGACTTGCTCAGGCTATTATCCTCGATGAGAAGATCCTCACTACAGAGGCAAAAGCAAAAGAAATTCGCCCAAAAATCGAAAAGCTTATTACACGTGCAAAAAATGCGAACCTTTCAGACCGCAAGCTTCTTCTTGCAAACTTTTACAACAATACAGAAGTGGTAGAGAAGCTTATCTCTGACATTGCTCCTCGCTACGCTACTCGTGCAGGCGGCTACACACGTATCACAAAGATCGTGGCTCGCAAAGGCGATGGTAGTAAGATGGCAGTAATAGAATTAGTATAAAAGATATGGAATACACACTCGACGCAACAAACAAATCTATGGGACGCCTTGCAAGTGAAATTGCAGCACTTTTGATGGGTAAAAATGACACTTCATTTACTCGCAACAATGTTTCTCCAAACACTGTAGTGGTAACAAATGCAAGTAAGATGAAAGTAGCTCAGCAAAAGCTCGATGAAAAAACATATCTCTCTTTCTCTGGATACCCAGGAGGACTTAAAGAAAGTACTATGAAGCACGTTATCAGCAAAAAGGGCTACGCAGAGGTACTCCGCACTGCTGTAAAAGGCATGCTCCCAAAGAACAAGCTCCAGGCCGAATTTTTAAAACATTTAACAATCTCTGAATAATATGGAAAAGAAACCAACAACAGGAAAGAAATACACAGAAGCTATCGGCCGCCGCAAGACTGCTACTGCTCGCGTACGTATCAGCGAAGCCTCAAAGACTTCTATTTTGATAAATAACAAAGAAGTACAGGATTACTTTCCAACTACAGACATGCAAAAGATTGTTTCAAGCCCTTTTGAGACAACAGAGCAGAAAGGTCACTTTGCAGTATCTGTACACGTAAATGGTGGTGGTATCCACGGCCAGTCAGAGGCAGTACGCCATGGTATCTCTCGTGCACTTGTCATCGAAAACGAAGAAGACAAGACAGCCCTCAAGCAAGCAGGATTCCTCAAGCGTGATGCACGTGCAAAAGAGCGCCGTAAATTCGGTCTCAAGAAGGCGCGTAAGGCACCGCAATGGTCAAAACGTTAAGACTCCAAAAAACACCTTCAGACGAGGGTGTTTTTTGTTTATAAATAATATATAATAGGTCACATATGGAAACAGAAAATCTAGACAACGATGTAGTATTTGAAGAAAGCACAGAAGAGGGTATGGCGCTCGGAGCTGCCGCAAAAGTAAAGAAGCTCCAAGAAAAGATCAAAGTACTCGAAAAAGAAAAAGCTGAGTACCTCGACGGCTGGCAGAGAGCACGTGCGGACTATGCAAATCTCCAAAAGACCGGAGATGAAGACAAGAAGCGTGTGCGAGCACTCGTAGAGGAATCTTTCATCGAAGACCTCCTTCCTACACTCGATAGCTTTGCAATGGCATTTAGCAACACCGAAGCCTGGGAGAAAGTAGAGCCGCAATGGCGCACTGGTGTAGAGTACATATACCAGCAATTCCTCAAAGCCCTCAATGACAAAAATGTATCTATCATCCCCGCAAAAGTAGGCGACAGCTTCGACGCATACATGCACGAATCTATAGAATCTGTAGATACTGATGACACAACAAAAGACCACACAATTGCAGCAATAGTACAACAAGGCTACATGCTCGGAGAAAAAGTACTCAGACCTGCGAGAGTGAAAGTATACGCAACAAAATAATACATAAAAAACACTTCATATCTGAAGTGTTTTTTATTTTCCTCCAAATACTTTGAGAAGCTCCTGATGCGAAACTTCATCTATAGTATCAGTCACAATAATCGTGAGCTCTGTCGTGAGACCGAGGTCTTTTTTGATATTCGTAAATAGGTGCTCGTATGGAAAAGGGGAGACCCAGGCAGAATTTTTGAGACAGACGAAGTTGGCCTTCTTCAGGAGGTAGCGCAAGCTTTCGCGCTCGTTCTTGCGAGACTCTGGCATATCGAGGAGGATTATGCGCCATTTGCCATCCCAATTGTGGCTCACGAGAGCAGTATCTGCATCGATGATAGCGCTATGTGCCTTTTGTTTACCTGCTTTTGTGAGGCGTGCATAGGACTGGTCTCCTATAGAGGATATAGCTTCTACATATCCGCCGTCTGCAAGGGCTTTTAATGAGCGTGTAGCCGCGTATACGGCTTTTTTATCATCGTTTTGAGCATCGATACGGGTATGAATGTCAGACACCGCTACAACGGGCTTTTCAGAGAGGATTTTAAGGATTTTTTTAGAAAAATCTGCCATGTATATATTCTACAACAAAAGCTGTATTTTGCAATCCTGGTATTTACTATATACCTGTACTACACTTGTATACATATGCAACAAACATTTTCAATCAAAGCGATCCTCAAAGAAGCAACAGCAATAATGAAGCCACACCGCTGGGCAGCAATTGGTCAGTATGCACTTATTTCTATAGTACTCGGAATGCTCTTCAGTGCACTTTTTGGAAAAGGAGCTATCATCGGAAGTTTCCTCACTTCTTTTATCGTAGTACGCTGGACACTCTCATACATCAAAAATGGTTCATTTAGTTTTGATGAAATCTTTGAAGGGGTAACATTCAAACACTTCATATACTTTGTATGCGCACTCGCACTTATGGTTATCTCTATTGTCGGAGGGTTCTTCCTTCTCATAGTGCCGGCACTCATCTTTGCAACACGACTTATTTTTGTACCGTATATTGCAGCAGAAAAGCAGATCGCTCCTATGGAAGCACTTCGCGAGAGCAAGCGCATTACAAAAGGAATTCGTTGGAAAATTTTTGGCTTTATGTGTGTTATGGCGCTTATAAATCTCCTCGGACTTTTGTGCCTTATAGTGGGAGTACTCTATACTGCACCACTTACGAAACTTGCAACAGGTGCGCTCTACAAAAAGCTTTCAACTAAAAAAGAATCTGAGCCTATTGCAGAAGTGGTAGAAACAATCGAAGCTACAGCATAATACCTGTATACCCAAACAAAAACCGCCTTTTGGGCGGTTTTTGTTATTATATAAGGCTCAAATCCTACTTGACAGCCCTATATATACAGGAGTATTATATATTTATACAAGTATTCTGCGGTCGCGAAATGCTTGCAAAATCTTATTAGTCTAATAGTTTATAAAACATTATGGCAAAAATAATCGGAATTGACTTAGGAACAACAAACTCGGCTGTATCTATCATCGAAGGTGGACAGCCAAAGATCATAGAAAATATCGAAGGTGCTCGTACGACACCGTCTATCGTAGCAAAGGGTAAAACTGGCGACACACTAGTGGGGCTTCTCGCAAAGCGCCAAGCGGTGACAAACCCAGCAAATACTATATACGGTATCAAGCGCTTCATGGGGCATGCATACGATGAGGTAGCAAAGGTGATCAAAGGCTCTGCATTTACAGTATCAAAAGGTGCAGACGGTGGTGCGCTCGTAAAGATGGGCGACAAAGACTACCGCCCAGAAGAGATCTCTGCGATGATTCTCCAAAAGATAAAAGCAGATGTAGAAGCAAAGCTCGGCGAAAAGGTAACCGAGGCTATCATCACCGTACCAGCGTATTTCAACGATGCACAGCGCAAGGCTACAAAAGACGCAGGTGCGATCGCAGGTCTCGATGTGAAGCGTATCATCAACGAGCCTACAGCAGCAGCACTCGCATACGGATTCAACACAAAGAAAAATGAGAAGATCGTCGTATACGACTTTGGAGGAGGTACATTTGATGTATCAGTACTCGAAGTATCAGATGTAGACGAGCAGCAATCTATCGAAGTGAAATCTACCGATGGAGACTCTATGATGGGAGGTCGCGATATCGACCAAAAGATCATGCAGTGGATCGCCGATGAATTCAAAAAGACATCTGGTGTAGATATCATGAATGATCCACTCGCAAAGCAGCGTCTCGATGAAGCAGCAGAAAAAGCAAAGATCGAGCTCTCTACAGCAGTGGACACAGAGATCAATATCCCATTCATCACTAGTACCGCAGAGGGCCCACAGCACTTGCTCGTCAAAATGACTCGTGCTCAGCTCGAATCTATCGCAGACGAATACATCGCTCGCTCTATCGAGATCACCAAGCGCGCACTCGAGGCTAGCCCATTCAAGATGGCAGAAATCAACGAAGTGATCCTCGTCGGAGGCCAGACTCGTATGCCAAAGATTGTCGAAGAGGTAAAGAAACTCTTTGGCGGCAAAGAGCCAAACCGCTCTATCAACCCAGACGAAGTAGTAGCCCTCGGTGCAGCAGTGCAGGGTGGCGTGCTCCAGGGTGACGTACGCGATGTACTCCTCCTCGACGTGATCCCACTTTCTCTCGGTATTGAAACACTTGGTGGAGTAGCTACAAAGCTCGTAGAGCGCAATACTACTATCCCGTCTTCAAAGAGCCAGGTATTCTCGACCGCAGTAGACAACCAGCCGTCTGTAGAGATCCACATCGTACAAGGCGAGCGACCTATGGCAGCCGACAACAAGACTATCGGAAGATTTGTCCTCGACGGCATTGCACCAGCACCACGAGGTATCCCACAAGTAGAAGTATCTTTTGACGTAGACTCAAACGGTATCCTTTCTGTAAAAGCAAAAGACAAAGCAACAGGCAAAGAGCAGTCTATCCGCATCGAAGCTTCTAGTGGTCTCACCCCAGAAGATATCGAGCGTATGAAAAAAGACGCAGAGCTCAATGCTGAAGCAGATGCAAAAAAGAAAGATATGGCAGATGCAAAGAATACTGCAGAAATGACTATCTTTTCAGCAGAAAAAGCCCTCGCAGATCATGGCGCAAATATTACAGATGAAATAAAATCTGGCGTACAAGCAAAAATTGCAGAATTAAAAACTGCAAAAGATGGTGATGACAAAGAAGCTATCACCACAAAGACCCACGAGCTTTCTACAGAAATGCAGAAAATAGGGGAGCACATCGCAAAAAACACTCCGTCAGGTGATGCAGCACAATCTACCAGTGCAGAGCCTCAGCCAGAAGAAATCCGCGACACAACAGCTGAAGAAAAGAAAGACTAATACAAAAATAACATAGCTCACGCAAAATCCCCTTATAAGAAAGGGGATTTTGTTATATTGACATTAGTATATAAATATGCTATATTTATATAGTTCTTTTATAAACTTATTTAACTTGGTCATAGCCAAAAGATTCAATATTATTTGAGTTTTCTGGCTATGACTAAGATGGTTATAGTTCCTGATTGCGGAAAGCAATCAAAAAACGGGCTATCAGCCTATAAATTAAATAATATGAAATATAACGAAATGACATTCGGAAGAATGGAGGCAATTATCAACAAACTTGGAGGCGAAGAAGGAGTAGAAAAATTTCTTTCTGGTAAAATCCACTTAGTAGAAACAAAATTTCCTATTTGGAAAAATGTAAAACTTGGTGTTTATAAAACTGTTTTAGACTATCAAAATGCTCTAATAGAAAATGGACTAAGAAGTACAAGTTTAGCTAAAAAAATAATGAACACTGAAGACTTCATTATTTCTCCAGAAATAAAAATTGTTGATCTTGTAGTTGTTACAGTAAAAGATCTTGGTTTTATTGAAAGGACTACTATAGGTGCTTTCCATAAAAGAGCGTTTTCATTAGGACTTTCATTATGCCCATTAGAAGTTGGACCAGCTCTTGTACTTAATTCTGGACTAGAAATTGCAACTGATACAGTACAAAGGATTGACTTAAACATACAAACCACTGGGGCCTTACCAGAAGGAAGGTATTTAAATACTTTTAAAATTTCAAATTTACAAGATTGTATATGTTTAGGTGACGGACCTATTAGTTCTAATACTGTGATATCTCCTGATTTTGATTATCAAGTAAAGTATGTTTTTGCTAAAAACTAAATCTTTAAAGCCTCAAAAAAAATGAGGCTTTTTTTATTTCCAATATATGCTACAATACATCCACTATGAACAAGAAACGAAAAGTAGCTGCAAAAAAGAAGCGCAAAGCAGAAGGAAAGACTGTATCTCTCCGTCACCGATAATCGGTATAATTTTGCACAAATATTCCGCCTTTGGCGAGATAAAGCTTATAAATAAAGGCATTTTGCCTTTATTTTGCTATATAGGTATGTTATAATACTCCCACTATGGCACAAGATTTTTATCATACATTAGGGGTAGAAAAAAATGCTTCTAAAGAAGATATAAAGAAGGCATTTCATAAACTAGCCCACAAATACCACCCAGACAAAAAGGATGGGGACGAGAAGAAATTCAAAGAAGTAAACGAAGCGTATCAGACGCTCTCGGACGATCAGAAGCGTGCGCAATACGACCAATACGGATCTGCGGGTCCGCAAGGTGGCTTTGGTGGCGGGCAAGGTTTCGGTGGTTTCGACTTCTCTGGGTTCTCACAAGGCGGCTCAGGCCAGGGCTTTGAGTTCGACATGGGAGATATCTTTGGCGATATGTTTGGCGGCGGCTCTCGTAGAAACCAAGTACGCCGGGGCAACGATTTGCAGACTACCATCAATCTCACTTTCAAAGAGAGTGTCTTTGGCACAGAAAAAGAAATATCGATGACAAAGCCTTTTGCATGTAGTACTTGTAAAGGCGATGGTGCAAAGCCAGGCACTGGCTTTGATACTTGCAAAAATTGCGATGGTAAAGGATCTATCCGCCACGTACAGCGCACTATACTCGGCAATATTGCAACTACAGCTACCTGTGATGTATGTAGCGGCAAAGGCAAGATTCCAAAAGAAAAATGTAACACTTGTAAGGGTGCAGGTGTCGTGCGCGATACACGTACCGTGAAGGTCCAGATACCAGCTGGTATACAAAATGGCGAGACACTACGGGTCACTGGTATGGGAGACGCTATCCAGGGTGGCCAAAGTGGGGATCTCTATATCCGCATATCTGTAGCGATGCACAAAAGTATCGCTCGCCAAGGGCAAGACCTGTATGCAAAATTTGACATATCGCTCACCGATGCAATCCTTGGTGGCACCTTTGAGATAGAGACGCTCGATGGCATGCAAACATTCGACGTGCCAGCAGGCAGCCAGCTCGGCGATAGTGTAGTGCTCAAACACCTCGGCGTGGCAAATAGCTCTGGCAAGCGCGGCAACTTCAT
>CAYVSW010000002.1:13104-16293 GCA_964454285.1 uncultured Candidatus Saccharibacteria bacterium
ATAGCTAAAACCCTTATTTTCTTATATAATTTAAAAATTATGGCATCACAAGACGAAATACGAACAGAGCGCATCCGCAAACTAGAACTCCTCAAAGAAAAAGGTATAGATCCGTACCCAGCAGAGTCACTTCGCACGAGCACTATTGCAGACTTTTTTGCTACTGCTGATTTTTCTACAGAAATCGCGACTGACAAAAATGCAACTCTCGCAGGGCGTATTATGTCTTTCCGCAAGCACGGCGCGCTCAGCTTCCTCGATATAAATGACGGCACAGCGACTATCCAAGTATTTTGTAAACAAGACAATCTCGGCGAGCAATATGAAGACCTACAAAACCTCGTAGACCAAGGGGACTTTGTCGAGATCACAGGTCCTGCGTACATCACCGCAAAAGGGCAGCAAAGTATTTTTTGTACCTCGTGGCGCATGATAAGCAAGAGCATCCGCGCCCTTCCAGATAGCTGGTATGGCCTCAAAGACGAAGACGAGCGTCTCCGTATGCGCTATGTAGATATGATCCTCACGCCAGCACTCCAAGACATGGCTCGCAAACGGTCACTTTTTTGGAATACTATCCGCACATATCTCCTCGAAAAAAACTTTATAGAAGTAGAGACACCGGTACTCGAAAACACCACTGGCGGCGCAGATGCACGCCCATTTATCACGCACCACAATGCGCTCGATATCGATGTATTCCTCCGTATATCAGCAGGGGAATTGTGGCAGAAAAAGCTCCTTGTGGGAGGGCTCCCTCGCACATTTGAAATTGGGAGAATCTTCCGCAATGAAGGTATCTCTGCTGAGCACCTCCAAGACTACACACAGCTCGAGTACTACATGGCATATAGCGACTATGTAGAAGGTATGAAGATGACAAAAGAGCTCTACCAGCTCATCGGAGAAAAAGTTTTTGGGACCACAAAATTCACTATCAAAGGCTTCGACATAGATCTCGCCGGTGAATGGGAAGTATACGACTATACAAAGATTTTGAATGAGACATACAACATAAATATCCTCTCTGTGTCTGTAGATCAGCTTGCAAGTGTGCTGACCCTCGCAGAGATTGCATACGACAAAAATACGCTCACTATGGAGCGTGGGATAGACCTTCTCTGGAAGAAAATCCGCAAGTCTCTTGCAGGTCCCGGATTCCTCATCAATGTGCCTGTATTTATGGAGCCTCTCGCAAAGCGTAGCCGCGAAAATCCGCATACTGTAGAGCGATTCCAGGTGATTCTCGCTGGGAGCGAAATGGGCAAAGGCTTTAGTGAATTAAATGACCCAATAGATCAGCTCGGCCGTTTCGAGCACCAGCAGGCCCTCCGTGATGCAGGAGACGATGAAGCACAAATGGCAGATATGGAATTCGTAGAAGCACTCGAATACGCGATGCCGCCAGCATTCGGCTTTGGGCTCTCAGAGCGCCTCTTTAGCTTCCTTATGGATACCTCAGTACGCGAAGCGCAGCTTTTCCCCTTAACACGCCCTCGCCAATAATGTATTCAAAAAGATATAATAGGGAAGTCGTATGAAAACATTTACCATCACCATACTCATAGTGCTCGCAATCACTTGGATCTGGCAGGCAGTGAGTAGAAAATAAAAAAAATGCAGTACATAAATATGTACTGCATTTTAATTAATTTAATGTAGGATCTTGTGGAATCACAGAATTCATAACCTCATCGAAAAGTTTTTGTTTTTCTGTAAGGGTAATAAGTCCATCATTATACATTGTACCTAGTGCTTCAATGGCAGTTTCTTTTAAGCTAAATTTAGAAGAAAGCATACCTCTCCCCATAAATCTTCCGTGCATTTTACAGCTGGAACATACTTTAAAAGAAACAGTTTCTGATTTGATATCTGCCTTGTTTTCTTTAATAAGAGGAATACCTTCCATAATTTTGGCAATAATCACGTTATCAAAAAGCTCTAATATCCCTGTTCTAATTACCTGAGTAGGAAGAAAAGGAAGAGCTACTTTGTCTGACATAATTTCTTTTACCAACGAATTGGCATTTTCTTCTGTCATTTTTTTCTGACCAAGCAGACCAATGACAATTTCAAAAAGCTCCATCTTATTGTCACAAAAAGCGTTTTCGCTATTTGTTTCCGTGTTTGAGACTGTTATCTCATCTCCTTTTTGTAAAAGGAAAAATTTTGTATTTTGCATAAAAATTATTTTGCACACAGAATAGCACATAATATATTTTTAGTCAATACTATTAAAAAGAATCCCATAAACACCTAGCAGTGTTTATGGGATTTTCTTGAGCCGTGATTCATTTTGTATAATCTTTTTTTATACTCTTTTTTACAGGAGTCTGCATGTTGTTTTTTTATTTTTACAAGCAATTTCCAGGGAATATTGTACTGTTCTCGAATAGTTAATTCAAAAACTTGTTCAACATAATTTGCGCCTGCTACATATGCGGTCTTTTCTTTTAAATGTGCCACCATAGGCACACTGTGTTCTATAGGATGACCAAAATTTGAACTAGTAATCATAAAAATAATTTTTACTATTAAAGCATTATTTAATATATAAGTCAATATAGCAGCGGGGGAGTAGTGGCGTATAGTTTTTGCCAAGTTTTGACAAAGAGGTGCTTTGGTATAGAATGGGTAAAAAATTAAAACCATGTTACAAATTACACGTTTTTCGCAAAAGAAAGGTACGTCAATACAATACGGAATAGATCTTTATAGATTAAATCCCTTGAACAAAGAGATAAAACATCTTCTTGAGACATTTTATTTTAGAGAAAAAGAAGGGGGTGGTATCGATGAGGTCAGTACAAGTGTCAGTGGTATGGAAAAAGGAATTGCCAGAGTTATCGTTGAAAGAGGGTACTTAAGCAAGACCTCTTTGGACACAGAGATAATATATGATATGGTACCGTACCACAATCTATCTGGTAGGGATCATATATCAGTATCTGAAAATAAACATTTTTCTTTTGATCGCTTAACAAAAGAAATTGAAAATTTACTGAATCCAGAAGCCTAAAAACTTCAAAACAAAAAAACAACAAAGCCACCTACACACAACGTAGGTGGCTTTTTATATTGGCGCAAAGCATAACTGCGAGCCGAGCTGCGTAGTATATATAAAAGGTATTTATTTCAATATCTTGTCGCAAAAGATATATTGTGCGACATCTATATAATTATAAAGAG
>CAYVSW010000002.1:16303-40758 GCA_964454285.1 uncultured Candidatus Saccharibacteria bacterium
TGATATAGATTTGGATAAAAAATCTATACCGGACTCTAAGCCATCTACATACACGTAGATGGCTTTTATAATTGTCGCAACAGCTATTTTGCGACCCGTAGAGCTGCTACGCAAAATAGCGCCATCTTTTACGACATCATATTGAAATGATGTCGTAAAAGATATATTGTGCGACATCTATATAATTATAAAGAGTACTATGACTTAGGAGCGGCAGCTGTGTCTTTCTTTGCACTACTCTTCTGGAATACTGCAATACAGGTGTTGAAGTCTCTCACCTCTTCATTGTAGCGAGCGATCTGTGTCTTCACTTGAGCAAGGAGAGCATTGTACTGTGCGACAAGATTGTTGAATGTATTTACGCGTGTCTTGTAGTCGGATGCAATGATTGCCTCAGTACCTTCGAGTGCTGCACGCTCTTTCTCTATTACCACTTCCCTGTCTTTGAGATCCTTGTTGGCAAGGTCGATATTTTTTTTGAGATTTGTTTCTATCTTTGGGCACACAGACTGGCTCGTACCAAAATGCTGCACTGCAAACCACACTCTATTGCCTTCATAGACAGCCTGTCTGGCATAAACTCCAATTTCTTGATATTGCGGATTCATGATATTTGCTTTGTGGCCGGGGCTTTTCATCCATGCATCGAGGAGCTCAGCTGTAGTGAGGAAATCTCCTACCGCTAGATTCTCTCCGAGGATAATATATGAGTAGCCCTGTTCATCTGCGAGATCTGAGACAGTCTTGCCTGTTGGCGAAGTATGCTCAAAGTATTGGAGCGCTATCATGTCGTCTACTTTTTTCTTTGCAGATTGGATAAGGCGTGTATTGGTCGCAAGCGGTGTGAGCCCGGCCTTTGTGCGCTCTTTATTGGTAGCATCTATGATCTCATTTACCGAAAGCGGCCCTTTGTATGTTTGTACAAATTTTTCTTTGTTTTGCGTATCACTGCTACCCACTGCATCATCATTTGGAATGATTTCTATATCTGTCGCTTGTGGGGTCTGTACTGTAGTACTTTTTACATCACCACTAATGAGCTTTTTTGTATAATCACGAATTTCTGGCGCGTATACAACCGCTACGATGATCAGCAGCAATCCGAGGACTCTCGATTGTAATAGTCGTCTTAACATGATCCTTTGCTATACCCTTGCAACTTTGCGTCTTGGGCATCTTTGAAGTAAATAATATTTGCGGGTTTTATGCGCTTTGTACCACTACACCCTACAGTATAGTACTTTTTGCCATTTTTAGAGCCCATATACATTCCCCCACTTGTACTTGACACACTAGTATCTTGTGTTGTAGTACTTTTTATTGTACTTGCAGTGTCAGATTTCTGGCTAGTAGTTGCCACAGCCCCTAGCGGGATAGCGAGCGTCGAGAGGACATCTTTGTCGCACAGGAGCGCTACACGGCTCTGTGCCCCCTCTTTGCCCTCTATAAAGCCTATATAGTAAGCCAAAAGTGCTATAGCGAGCACACACAACACCACGAGTATTTTGTACCATCGATGGATAAAACTAGTGAGTGTTTCGCTCATATAGCTATAGTATATATGAAGCCAGATATATTGACAAAACTATCTGGTTTTGATACCATACTCATACATTATATAAATATTTCAAAATAATATGGCACATAAGAAAGCACAAGGAGCAACAAAAAACGGGTCAGATTCTAATCCACAATATCTAGGTACAAAATTGTACGCTGGTCAAAAAGCACTCGCTGGTTCTATTATCGTACGTCAGCGTGGGACAAAAATCCTCGCAGGAGCAAATGTAGGGATCGGAAAAGACCACACACTCTTTGCCCTCAAGCCAGGTACTGTAAAATTTACAGACAAGCGCAAGGACAACTTTGATGGTACTACATCAGTCCGCAAAGCAGCTCACATCATCACTGCATAATTAAACTCTAATATAAAAAACCTCTCATGTGAGAGGTTTTTTATTATTCTATTTATTTTTCGAGCTCTACAGAAAGCGTTGCTGCAATTTTCATCTTGCCTTCTGTTACTGTGAATGATGCAACACCGATAGATTTGATAGTACCTCCCTCTATAGTGATATGCTTTGGATCGATAGATACGTGAATAGTTTTTTCTAAAAACTGCGCAAGTGCATGTGCGTCTATTTTTGAAAAGAGTGTCCCCTGCCCATTTGCTTTTGCAGTGTAGACGATATTTTTATCCTTGATGCTCGCGAGTGCAAGTTGCACCTCTCTGAGGCGCTCGTCTTTTTCTTTTTGAAGACCCGCATTCTTTTTTTGGAGCTGTGCTATAGCTACATCGGTAGCAGGAATAGCGAGTTTCTTTGGGAAAAGCGCATTTTGCGCATAGCCAGCACTAACCTCTAGAATATCGCCTGTTTTACCAAGTTTTGGTACTGATTTCTGTAATATTACTTTCATATATCTATATATATCTTATTTTGAGAACATTTGCACGACCATTTCGAGCTGTGCGTCTACACCCACCTCGGTATTTGGCTTGAGCACTACAGACGGCTTGAGGCCGCTATCTGAAATAGACACACCCTTTGGTGTATACCATTTTGCTACTGTTACTTTCATTTCTGTCTTGTTTGGGAGCTTGATCACCTCTTGTACAGAGCCTTTACCAAAAGTCGTATCACCGACAAGTGTCGCTACCCCATGCTCAGTGAGCGCTCCTGCGAGGATCTCTGACGCTGATGCAGAGCCTTTGTTTGCCATGATGTATATCTTGTACCCCGTGCCAAACTCTCCAGGACCTGCACTCGTGTGTACATTGCTTGCGCCATTGCGACCTATTTCTTTGACCACGACTGCGTCTTTTGGAAGGAAATATTTTGAAATATCTACTGCAGCATCGAGGTATCCGCCAGGATTGTTGCGAAGATCAATAATCAAATTTTTGTATCCTGTCGCCTTGAATTTTGCCATTGCATCCGCAAAGAGCGCAGGAGAATTTGCAGAGAATGTATAGAAATGTATGACAAACACTTTTGCGTCTTTTTTATCTTCTGTGTCTACGGTCGGGATATCTATCTTGCCTCGAGTGATAGGGATTACGATAGGTGCTGTAGCACCAGCGCGTGCGATAGTGAGCGTGACAACAGTGCCACCCTTGCCGCGAATCAGACTGATAGCGGTATCTACATCCATATCTGCAACACGATCGTCTATCTTCATGAGTTTGTCGCCAGATTTGAGCCCTGCTTTTTCTGCTGGAGTACCCTTGAGTGGTGCAATAATAGTAAGCACACCATCTTTTTGGCCAATCTCTGCTCCTATACCTTCAAATGCGCCAGCTATCTGGCTATCAAATTGTTGTGTTTCTTTGGGAGTAAAGAATGTCGTATATGGGTCATTGTAGCTTGCGAGCATGCCTTTGATAGCGCCGTAGACTTTGTCTTGGTCGGTTGTTTTGCTCGTATTTACAAACTTTTCATTTGCAATTTGCCATGCATTCCAAAAAAGATTGAAATCGGCTGTTACTGGCGTGAGCGCTTCTTTATTTGCGATGCCTGATATCTGCTCCACAGCTGGGCGGCGCGCATAGCCAATATAAATCCCAAAACCAAATACAAGGACAGAAAATACAATTCCGCCAAGCATTTTGATTCCCAATTTGATATGTGCGTTTTTAGACATAATTGTTTTTCTTTGGTGTTTGTTGATCTTTTAATTCTTTGTAGGTGCGGAGCAAGAGCGATGCGTGCTTGTGGGCGCTATACGAGAGCCAAAGGATAAAAAATCCAAGCAAGCACTCTATGACATGCATGAGAAATGCAGGCAGCGTAAAAAGCGGCAAAAAAAGTACTATGCCTCCAAACAAACATAATAATCGTAAACGAAATAGCATGACTATAGTATACCAGAAATAGGCGCGAGGACCACTACAAATTCCCCACGGATTTTTTCGGGATGTGCTGTATAATACGCGAGCATATCGGCAGCTGTTTTTACTGGGTATTCTTCAAAGGTTTTTGTCATTTCGCGGCCTACCATTATCATTCTATCTGGCATAAGCTCTGCGAGCGCCTCTAGTGTCTTCAATATACGGTGTGGGGATTCATAGCACACTACCGTGTGGTCTTTTTCGAGAAATGAATTAAAAAGTGTCTGGCGCCCTTTTTTGTGCGGGATAAAACCGATGAATTCAAAGTGAGACGATGGAAAGCCAGATACGCAAAGCGCGGCAATCACCGCAGACGCACCAGGGATAGGTACTATGGTAGCCTCTGGATACATTGTGCGGAATTCATGGATAAAAAGCGATCCTGGGTCCGAAATTGCAGGTGTACCAGCGTCTGTCACCAGTGCGATAGACTCGTGCTCGCTACAACGTACAAGCGCCTTCTGGAGCGCCCCAGGCGAGCTCTGGGCATGACTTGAGACGTATTCCTTCTCCCCTTTTTCTATACCGAGGAGCTTGAGTAGCTGCCCCGTGGTGCGCGTATCCTCTGCGACAATAAGCGTCGCCTCACTAAGTACTTGTACTGCCCGTGGTGAGCAGTCTGCGAGATTCCCTATTGGTGTTGCAACTATAGAGAGTTTCATTTTGTGCGTGTACATGGAATCGGACCATGGACCTCTGTCTTACTGAAAGTAGCGAGTTACTACAAACAAATACATTCCGCCCTCTGTGCGTGTACATGGAATCGGACCATGGACCTCTGTCTTATCAGGACAGCGTTCTACCACTGAACTATACACGCACACAAGGAATAATGTATTTGTTTGGAAACGAGCGACCTTTCAAGATATCTATATATCAGGACAGCGTTCTACCACTGAACTATACACGCCTTCGCTATGCTTCGGCGATGCAAGCACGCTTTAGCTGAAGAACACTATAGCAAATTTTCAGGAAATTTCAAATTATTCTTCGTCCTCGCTTTCCCCTACTGTCCCAGCCTGGAGTGCCTCGATCATCTTGTCGATTTTGCCCATCATCATACCCTCTATATTTGAGAAGTTCTGGCGGATACGGTGATCTGTCACACGATCCTGTGGGAAGTTGTACGTACGGATCTTTTCGCTGCGATCCGCTGTCCCAATCTGGTTTTTGCGGTCGCCGGCGTATTTTTGTGCTTCTTCTTCTTCCTTTTTCTGCTGGAGCTTGGCTGTCAAAATCTCCATAGCCTTTTCACGGTTTGCGAGCTGGCTGCGCTCACTGGTACAGCGCACATCGATACCGGTCGGTATGTGGATGAGGCGCACCGCAGTCTCCACCTTGTTTACATTTTGTCCGCCAGCACCTCCTGAGCGAGAATATTCCATTTCAATATCACTTGGGTTTATGACAAAAGTCACTTTTTTGCGAATTGGGAGCACCGCAATAGATGCGGTCGATGTATGGATGCGGCCGTTCTTTTCTGTCACCGGCACGCGCTGTACACGGTGCACCCCTGTCTCGTAGCGAAGGAGCTTGTATACGTCTTTACCTTTGATTTCGAGGGTATATTCGTCGAGGTGGCGAGAGCTCCATCCTGGGCGTGTGTCTGCATAGCGCTCGTACATTGCCACGAGCTGCTGCGCAAAGAGTGCTGCTTCATCCCCCCCTGCGCCTGCACGAGCTTCGAGTACTATTTCATTAGGGAACTCCTCTTCTTCTTTTTCTGCCTCCTCTATTGCCTTGATTTGTTCAACAAGTGCAGATTTCTGGAGTGCGATAGCAGCGATGTCTTCCATAGCGAGCTCTTTCATACTAGGGTCACTCTCGATCAATTCTGTAACTTCTGCCTCTTGCTTCTCTAGCTTCTCGTACTCCATTGCGAGGTATTGTGTGCGAGGATTCTTTTTTAGTGTTTCTATGTCCATAATATTTTATAAGTATACAATAAAAAAATACCTCAATGTATGATAACTGAGGCATTTTTTATAGGCGTTATTTTTTTGCAACAGCGCGACGCTTGTTGAAGCGGTCTACACGTCCTGCAGTGTCGATAACCTTTTCTGTGCCTGTATAGAATGGGTGTGAAGCACTTGAAATTTCTACACGGTACATAGGGTACTCCTTGCCGTCGATAACAGTAGTTTCTGTAGTCTTTACAGTAGAACCAACGATAAAATCTACATCAGAAGAATTGTCGTGGAATACCACTTCTCGGAAGTTTTGTGGATGAATGTCTTTTTTCATAGTTCGTATATAGTACCAGAAAGGCTGTTTTATTTCAAGTCCTTTATTGCTGTAGAGATTTTAACGTCTAGAAACACCATATTTTTCCAAATAATCAATATCTGCCTGGATTCCAAGCTCGATTTTTATTACACTTGAACCATAGAAGCTATTTGGCGGGCGCTTGCTATCACATGCTCGCCCTGAATAATAGCGGCATGCAGCGTTTTTTTCTGCAGACGTAGATCCTCCTGCTGCACCGAGCTTTTGGAGATATATACCAGCTGCCATAATAGCATCTCGTGGGCTCCAAGGGTTTGCAGCTGCAACACCAAGTGCTTTTGCAACAGCATCGTCTACTGTTTCCCAAGTAGAAGGAATAAACTGAGCAGGACCTATTGCTCCTCCCCAGCCACCACCGGCAATAGGACAAGAGACCGGTGTAGTATCTGGATTTAGTCCCAATGCTGCAGTAATACGCAAAAATGCTGGCTGATCACGTGTCGGATGCATGATATTTTTCCAAGATTTAGATGCGGGATCCCCTGCGCGATTGCAAGTCCCCACATTTTTTCCAAGACTAGACTCTTGCGTAAGTATTGCAAGGATAAATGACGCACTTACCCCAGTTTGATTTGATGCCATTTTTGCGTATGCATACGCATCTTTAAACGGAATAGCTTTGCCTCCACCAGCGAGCTGGAACAATTTGCTTTGAATAGCTGCAACTTTTTTTTGCTGCTCAGCGAGCGTGTCTTGTACAATCTTTTCTTCGGTCTTACTAGTATCTAGCATTTTACGAACTTCTTTTTCAGAACTTGCGATCTGATTTTTCTGGAATTCGAGATTTGTCTTTGCATCAAGCGCGAGAGATTGCTTGTCCTGGAGTTGCTCTTTTTGATCCTCTGTAGCAGATTTTACTTTCTTTACTTTATTTACTGACGCATAGAGCGAGCCCTTGATAGAGAAAAAGTCATCCAGATTTTGATAAAACGATGAAATAGAATTTGCACTAAAAAGTACATACGCGGCACCTTGGCGGTCGAGCTCGTCACTTTTTTTGATGAGCTGCCCCATAGATGCATGCTCGCGGTCGAGCTCATTGCCAAGCTCATTTATAACCTTTATTTTATGGTTTATTTCTACAGAAAGCTTTGCGATTGTTGCTATCTGCGCCTTGATCTTTGCCTGAGTCGCAGTAATCTTTGCAACAAGCTCATTTACATTTTTTTGGAGCCCGCCAGTTTTTTGTTTTTGCTTTGCAAGTTGTGCCTGCAGTGCTTGGAGCTTCACATTTTCTGCGGCATAGTCTGCACAAGCCTGGCGGATATCGTCACTCGTTGCAGTCTTGCATACATCTGGCGTATCTGCATTCTGCGCAAATACTATATCGCGAGAGAAAAGCGATAGACAAAGTACGGTTATCAAAATAAAAAACCCCTTTTTCATAGGGATTAATTATATCATAAAAAGACTATCTTTATAAATTATTCAGCAGCTTCGTCTTCTTCTTTCTTGCCTTTCTTTTCTACTTCGATAGCAGAGAGGTCCATAGGAGCTGACTCTTCTTTTTCTTCTGCAAATGCTGCAACGAGTGCTACTACTTCTTCAGCGTCTGTTACGAGTGTTACACCCTTTGGAAGCTTAAGGTCTCCTGCAGTGATCTTGTCATCTTGTGTAGCAAGTCCAGATACATCTACATAAATCTCATGTGGGAGGTCTGCTGGGAGTGCGCGTACTTCTACTTCGTGGAGGACTTTTACGAGTGTTCCGCCAGCTGCTTTTTCTGCTTCTTCTACACCAGTAAATACGAGAGGTACAGCAACTTCAGACTCCTTTTTCATATCGATTACGAGGAAGTCTACATGGCTCACAATACTAAGGCGTGGGTCAGACTGCATGTCATGCACGAGTACATTTACTTTTGTGCCTTCTACATCGAGCACGATAGGAGTAGTCTCCCCTGCTTCGCGAAATACTTTTGTAAATTCCTTAAGTGAGATAGTAATAGCTTGTGATTCTTTTCCAGCACCATAAAATACTGCTGGGATATTCTCCATTGCGCGGATTGCCTCTACCTTTTCATTTGTTCTTTTTGTTGCAGATAATGTAATCATAGTGGGTACACTATACACAAAAAGCCCGATTTTGTAAAATCTAGGGCTTCTTGACTATCTTATTTCTTTGTTGCCTCGCCATAGTCGCCGTGTGAGAGGTATTTTGCGATGTCGTCTTTGGTCACCCCTACTTTTTTGTGTGGGTTGCAGATATAGTGCGGATCAAAAATTTCTTTTGTCTGCTTGAAAAGGCCGACAATCTCTGCGCCATACTGCTTCTCGAGATACGGACTGCGGATAATCCCATCATTGTGCTCTGCGGTAATAGAGCCTTTGTATTCGAGTACGAGCGTATATACCTTTTCTGAAAGATCCAGGATAATCTCGCGAGTCTTTGGGTCTTTGAGATCCATCAATGGGATGATATGGAAATTCCCATCACCAGGGTGCCCCGCTATCGTATAGGTGAGTTTGTATCCATTGAGGATAGTATCGAGCTTAGGGAGGAATTCTGGCAAGTATTTTGGCAAAATCACAAAGTCGTCTATAAATGGCGCCGTATGCTTGCCCTGTACATGCTTGCGGAGCAGGTTGAAGCTCTCGTGGCGGACCTCCCAGTACTTTTCTTCTTCGATTTCGCTCTCTGTCACATGAGTGAGGACTTTGTATTGTGTCTTGAGATCCTTTGCGAGCGCTGTGGCTTTTTGCTGAAGAGCTGCTGCATCATCTCCTGCAAACTCTACGAGCAAGACCATCTTTGGCAATCCTCCCATCACCGTCATGAGGAATTCTGGGAAAAATGAAAACATAAATTTGATCATACCCCAAAACTTTTTCTTTTTGAGAAAATCTCCAAAGAACTTTGTCGCGACTTTGAGCGTATTGTCGTCATAGGACTCTACACTTTCTGGGTGCTGTGCAAGTGCTGTATTTACGATATTGCCGAGCTGCTTGAGGTCCTTGAGGAAGGCCACAGTGAGCACAGAGTGCGCCTTCACTGGTACGAGGTCAAATGTGATCTCTGTCACAAAGCCAAGTGTCCCCTGGCTACCTACGATCAATTTACATAGGTCAAATACCTCTGTCTCTGCACTCCATACATTCCACAAATAATACCCTGCAGAGTTTTTACTGACATTTGGCTTTGCTTGTTTTATCTTTTCATAGTTTTGCGTAATAAGAGCAAATAGCTTGGCATATACTCCCGATTCAAAGCCTTCGGTGTTTATTTTTTCTAAGAGCTCTGCTTTAGTAAGCGGCTTCACGGTGTATTCGTGGCCATCTGTAAATACTACTTTCAATTCACGAATAAAGTTTTCTACCTTGCCGTACTGGATAGACTTTTCGCCTCCTGCATTGTTGCCTACCATACCGCCCACTGCACATATCTCGCGAGATGCAGTATATGCTGGCATTATAAGGCCAGATTTGCGAGTCTCGGCATCAAAGTCTCTATAGTATGTCCCTGGAAGTACACGTGCCCATTTTTCAGTTTCATTTACCTCGAGTACGCCATGCATATATATACTCGTATCTACAATGATAGATTCATTCACCGTACCTCCGGACATACAAGTCCCCGCTGCGCGCATAGTGATAGAGAGGTCTGGGATTTCAGCTTTGTGTGCACTTACCCACTGCACCAACGCCTGTATATCGGCAGATGATTTTGGGAATACCACCGCCTGTGGGCGCATTTCAAAAAGGCTCGCATCGCGCGAATATTTGTCGAGTGTCGCATCGTCTGCGTATATTTCCCCTTCTATCAATTTTTGTATTTCTGCAATTGGCAACATATATTTTTGTTTACGCTATTTTATTAAAAATTCTAAGCTTCTGCTCTACTACCATCTCCATCGCATCCTCTGCGCTTGCCCCATATTTATACGGAGCGATATCATCGGGTTTTTGCTGGATATGCATTGCGAGTGCCTCGGTATAGGCTTTACGGAGCTCGGTATTTACGTGGATTATAGAAATCCCTGCATCTATTGCAGCTACAAAGTCTGCCTCTTCGCCAGAGCCGCCATGGAGCACGAGCGGTGCATCAGTCTGCGCGCGGATGTTTTTGATAGCATCTATATTGAGACGCGGCTTCTGCGCATGGCGAAGGAGCCCATGGAAATTCCCCACAGCAGGCGCGAGCATGTCTGCTCCAGTCTTTTGTAAAAATGAAATAGCCTCACCAGCGTCTGTCACCATCTCTATACCCTCTGGTATCGCATCGAGCACCTTTGAAGACTGCCCAATATACCCGAGCTCTACTTCTATCAAAATATCTCTTCCAGTCTCGGCGCTCACTTTGCGTGCGTACTCTACACATTCTTTTGCTTTTGCGATGTTTTCCTCGAGCGGAAGCGCTGCCCCATCAAATATAGCAGCATCAAAGCCTGCATCTATCGCCTTTTTTACACGCTCTACACTGTAGTGATGGTCGGCATTTAGAAATATTGGGATATTCCACCCGTGGCGGATAGTCTCTACGAGTGCTGCAGCCTCCTCGGTCCCTACGGCATCTTCCTCGCCCTCAGATACCCCCACAATCACCGGCACACCAAGCTTTTTTGCAGCCCGTGCGATAGCATGGAGCCCCTCGAGGTTTGAAAAATTAAAATGCCCTACGGCGATATGCTTTTCCTGTGCGTCTTTGATGTACTGTCTGAGTGTTTGCATGGAGAAAGTATAGCACAAACAAAAAACAAGAATTTTACAACGTAAAATTCTTGTTTAAATACATTAAATTAATTCTTCTGAATACGGTTCATTTCTTTTATCTGCATAAACTATTAAATGAGCAGCTGTAGAAAAGATTTGAAGAAGTATTAAACCTTCTTTTTCCCAAGCAAGCTTTTGAAATAATAATGCAAATCCACTACAAGTTACAAAAGTAAATAAGACTATAAATCCTATTTTTTCTAATTTATTAAACAATAGATATGCATTGTTTTTTTTCATTTTATAACTTAAATAAAATGAGATAAAAGAAATGAGTACCAAAAAGAAAATAGTAATTACAAATGACATAAAAATTAATTTGCTTATATATATCATAGCAAATATATAATTAATTGTCAATAGCATCAAATCTTTATATATTTTATATACTATACGACATATGGATACACAAATAGATTTTTTGGCGATTGGTGATATTGTGACAGACGCATTTATACGGCTCTCTGATGCAGAGATACAAGATAGCCTAAACCACGAAACAAAAGAGCTTTGTGTGCGCTATGGCGACAAAGTCCCCTACGATAGTGTCGAGGAAGTACGCGCTGTAGGCAATAGTGCAAATGCTACTGTTGCTGCAGCTCGCCTCGGAGTAAAGAGTGCGCTCATCGCACATGTAGGAAAAGACTACCACGGCGAAGCATGTATCAAAGAGCTCGAAATCCAAGGAGTGAACACTCACTACGTACTCGCGCACGAGGGCTTTGCTACAAACTATCACTACGTACTCTGGTATGGCCCAGATCGCACCATTCTCGTAAAGCACGCACAATTCCCTGCTGCAATGCCAAACATTGCTATTGCACCAAAGATGCTCTATCTCTCTTCACTCGGTGCTGGCACAGAAAAGTACCATGGAGAAATTGCAGAGTATGTTATGAAGCATCCAGAAATGAAATTGGTATTCCAGCCAGGGACATTCCAGATGAAAATGGGAGTAGAGGCACTCAAAGATATCTATACGCATACCTACGCATTTTTCTGCAACCTCGAAGAAGCGCAATCTATTACAAAATCTGAAACAAAAGAAGTGCCAATGCTCATCCGCAAGCTCCACGCACTCGGACCAAAGCTCGTACTCATCAGCGATGGCGGCAAAGGCGCATATGCATCTGACGGAGAAAACATGTACTTCATGCCTATATACCCAGGCGATGCTTTTGAGCGCACTGGTGCAGGCGATGCTTTTGCCTCTACTGTATCTGTCGCACTCCTACAAGGCAAAACCCTCGAAGAAGCGCTCATGTGGGGACCTATAAACTCTATGTCTGTCGTACAGTATGTCGGCGCACAAAAAGGTCTCCTCACTCCTGCCAAAATAGAGCAATACCTCAAGGACGCTCCTGCAGACTACAAGCCAGAGCTCCTTTTCTAATATGCACGAATCTTTCCCTACAATAGAGCGAGATATACACAAAGAAATTGCAGAAAAAATAGCAACAGCAAAAGAGCACCCACTTGATATAGAAAAAGAAGCAGATATAATCCAGCGCTATGCAGACCTCGTACACGAATCATATATAAGTGATATAGAGACGCCCGAGCTAAGAGAGCTAGAAGCTCGTATCAAGCTCGCTATGGCGCAAGTCGCTACGATTTCTGAATTTAAAATTCTTATGGAGTCTGCAGGCGTCTTTACTAAAACCGTGCTCGACACCCTTGCTCACGAAAATGCACATGCAAATATTGCAGATCAGCATCCCGATACACATCTCACACATGGTTATGGATTGGTATATTTAAAAGATGGCGAAGATATCTCTGTCCAGCCGGTACATATTAGTGAAAAAGTAAAAGGCTCTAATACTATAGAATTTTTTGATCATGCTATCGCGGTTTTAGAAGCCCCAGCATTGTATGAAAATAAACTTTCAGATGATGATACACGAGAAATAGAAGTACTCAAGGAAATGAAAGAAAGTGTAATTGCTTCGAAATAACAACTCTCGAAACAAAACTATATTCGATACTGTTTTACCTCTATAAAAACCACACCTCAAAAAGCGCACATATTTCCTTGGTAGGAAATTGTTATACTCGCGCCAGTCGCGTTCTGTAATGCTTTTTGAAGTGTGGTTTTTCTATCGGCTTTCTTCTCTCTTTTAGCGAAACAATAAATAGTATATATGCATTGGAGGTCTTGCGGAGCGCGACTGGCGCAGAGCAGAGGAAATTCTCAACAGAGAATTTTCGTGCCTACGATGTATATATGCTATTTCTTGCGAGCGAGCACTTTTTCTATCGCAGTAAGTATTGCATCGATACCCATACCATAGTGTTCAATGAGCTCATTAGGTGTACCAGACTGGCCAAATTTGTCGTGTACACCGATGAATTCCATAGGCACTGGATAGCTTTGTGCGAGTACTTCTGATACAGCACTACCGAGCCCTCCAGCTATCTGATGCTCTTCTATAGATACTACTGCACCAGTCTCGCGCGCTGATGCTACGAGGAGCGCTGTGTCGATAGGCTTGATAGTATGGATATTTATTACAAGGGCTTTGATGCCTTTTTTCTCAAGATACTTTGTAGCCTTGAGCGCATGTGCGACAAGTGCGCCAGTGGCGACGAGTGTGACATGTGCGAGGCCTTCTGGGCGATAGAGCACCTGCCCTTTACCTATTTCAAATGGCGTATCCTCTGTCGTGATGATTGGGGTCTTTTCGCGAGCAAGGCGAAGGTATGCAATTTTCTGATCAGCTGCGAGTGCGAGTGTAGCTTTTTTCGCCTGGATCGCATCACATGGCGAGACGACTGTCATCCCTGGTATCACACGAGTGATAGCGATGTCTTCTATTGCCTGGTGTGTGCCTCCGTCTGGGCCTACAGAGATGCCTGCATGGCTCCCTACGATGACCGCTGGGCGATTGTTGTACGCTATAGTCGTGCGTATCTGCTCCCAGTTGCGCCCAGGAGAGAACATCGCATATGAAGAGAGAAATGGGTACTTGCCCATTGCTGCCATACCACTCGCGACACTTGCGAGATTTTGCTCTGCTACGCCGATCTCTACAAAACGCTCTGGGAATTTATTTTTGAAAAGATGCATCTGCGTGCTCTCGGTGAGGTCGGCACAAAGTGCGACAATATTTGGATATGTCTCCCCCGCACTCGCCAAGCCTTCGCCAAATCCTTTGCGGATAGGCACTTGCTCGCAATCATCTGCGAATATTTTTATATTGAGTTTTAATTCTGGATTGAGCATATATTATTTTTTTCTCGCATATAAAATACAAAGAACGCCAAGCAAAAGAAAACAAAGTCTCAATAGAGTGAATATTGGGTCTGGTCCGGCACAAGCTGCCATTTGATGCGTATCATTACAAGTACCATCTCCCAAGTGAGTTAGAACAGCAAGACCTGTTCTAAGAATAAAGAACAGTATAAAAATGGTTCCTAATGTATAAAATATTTTTTTTTCCATATAATTATAGTATATCAGTTATTTATGTTCACTCTTAATACTTCGATAAATTCAGTATAGAATCTTTGCACTATCTGTGTTCAGATTTTATCTTGCCTCCTAGTGTACGAAGCTCATCGAGCGCCATCTTTGCTTCACCAGAATTTGGTGCCTTGCCGTGCCATTCAAATTTGCGCTCGAATTCCCGCACACCTTTACCCGGAATAGTACGTGCGATTATCACAGACGGCTGATTAAATACCCCTTGCGCGCGATGCACTGCATCTATTACCTCAGAGATATTGTTGCCATCTATCTCTTGCGTGTGCCAGCCAAAAGCTTCCCATTTCTTGGTGAGGTCGCCGAGGGGCATCACATCCTCTGTGTAGCCATCTATCTGGATATTGTTGCGGTCTACTATCGCTATCACGCTGCCGAGCTTTTCTTTGCCAGCAAGCATTACTGCCTCCCAGTTTTGCCCTTCATTGAGCTCGCCATCACCAAGCAAGCAATAGAAAAATTTACTACTTGCACGCCCTGCATCTATACGCTCTGCGAGCGCCATACCTACTACCTGCGAAAGGCCACTGCCGAGGGGGCCAGAAGAATTCTCAAGCATAGGTAAAAATTCGCGATGCGGATGCCCCTGCAAGCGCGAGCCAAATTTGCGGAGTGTTTGGAGCTCTTCTATAGGAAAATACCCCACATGCGCCATAGTGGCATAGAGTACTGGGCATATATGGCCGTTTGAGAGCACGAGTCTATCGCGCTCTGCCCACTCTGGATTTATTGGGTCGTGTTTTAAAAGATTGAAATAGAGCGCAGTGAATACATCTGCCATACCGAGCGGCCCTGCAGTGTGGCCGCTGCCAGCCTCAAGGAGCATAGAGATAATGCTCTCGCGTATATCATTTGCTTTTATCTGAAGCTCTCTTATGTTGTGGATGGTGTGTTGCATAGGCGTTGGAGTGTTTCTATTGTACCGTATATATCCGGACTTTGAAATACTGCAGACCCTACAACAAATTCATTTGCGCCAGCTTGGGCAAGTGCTGCGATATTCTCTGCTGATACCCCCCCATCTACAGCGATTATTTTGTCTGGATAGAGTGCGCGCACCTCTGCGACTTTTGCAATACATCGCTCATCGAATACTTGCGACTGGAATCCTACATGCACGATACCCATACACTGGATAGATGCCACATGCGGCGCAATTTTCTCAAGTGCCTCTACTGGTGTCTCTATGCCGATAGCAATCCCAAATGCAATACTGTCTTTTATGATCTCAGGGAGATTTTCTATATACGAAATTACAGCATCTACATCGAGCCCTTCTATGTGAAAAATTATTTTTGATGGACCCATCGCGATAAATGTCTCCATATACTCAAGCGGATTTGCCACCATGAGATCGAACTCGTAGTTGAGGTCTTCCCAAAAAGGGAGCCCTCTGTCCTGTGCGAGTATTTCAGAGACGATGTTGCCGTCTTTATTATTAAAAACCCACGTACGATTACTCGCAAAAGTACCATCGACAAAATCTATCTGCACAGTGTCTACGGCTTCATGCACTTTTTCAGCGCCCATCTCTATGGCTCTGTATGACTGTGGAAGTATTGCGGGGATTATTTTTTGCATATATGTATAATTAAAATTTTTCTATTCTACGTTCATGTTTCTCTTCGCCTGAAAATACTGTATCGAGCCAGAGCTGCACCGCTGCAATACTCTCCTCTATAGATACAAAGCGTGCACCTATAGAGAGAATATTTGCATCGTTGTGCTCGCGAGAGAGCTTCAGTATTTCTGCGCCTTTTTCTCCACCATAGTATTCTGTGGCGCGGATGCCAGGGATTTTGTTTGCCGCCATCTGCTCGCCTTCCCCACTGCCACCAAATATTATACCCATATCACCCTCTGTAGCTGCCACAGCTTGCGCGCACGGGAGTACAAAATCTGGGTAGTCGTCATTTGTATCAAGCGTATATGCACCATGATCTACTACTGTATACCCCTTTTCTTCGAGGTATTTCTTCATTGCCTCTTTATGGGCAAATCCTGCATGGTCTGTCGCGAGATGAATAGTCATATTTATTTTACTGGTACTGTAAGTATGATTTGCACTACACTATTCGCAAATTTTTGATCTATGCCAAATTCTTTGAGGTCGATAGTGAAGTCTGCAGTATATGCTGCAGGGTATGCAAGGCGTACATTTGGGGCAGGTGTAGTCTTTTTGTATACCATCGGTATAGTGATACTTTTTGTACTACCTTTTATTGTTAGATCTCCTTTTACCTGTGTACCAGAAAATTCTTTTGGCACAAAAGTTGCTGTTGGATATACAGCTGTATCAAAAAAATCTTTTGACTTTAGATGCGTCGTGAGCTTGTCGTTATCTGTTTGGATACTATTCATATCTATAGACACGCTACCGCCGAGCTTGCCTTTTGTATCAAATGCAAGCTTTGAATCTATCTTACTAAAAGATCCATCGTGCACTTTGCCAGGACCAAAGCCTTTGAACGCGACTTTTACCTGCGTATTATCTATTTGAAGGGCTGTGCCTTGAGTAGGATTTATCTGTGTTGGTGTTGGCTGGTTTGTATCTAATACAGGGGGTGTTGTCGGCTCAGAAACAACAGCTTGTGGAATATTTGGTGCTAGTTTTGTCTGTATTACACCCCATACAAAGTACCCAAGTATAAGGACCGCAACAATAGTGATTATGTATTTCATAGTTTTTACAAATTATTACTAATATACCCTACAGTATAGCACTAGTAGGTCGAAAGCCACTGATACCCAGGAATGAATTCTATTTTTGCGAGCGTCTCTCCGTTTTTGCCGTATTTAGTAGGTATTACTGGCAAAAAGTACACTGCGAGCAAAAACACGCCAATGATGAGTAATATATCTCCAAAATGATTTCGTTTTTGATGCATACTATTTTATAGACTGCCCAGTCTTCACTACGTGATCCACAAGTGTATGTGTATACCCCATTTCGTTACCGTACCACGTCAGCAAAATCTTTTTTAGTAATGTCGTTGCCGTCATTACCTTATTTTATCATATAAATTCTTAAAAAGAATTACCCTGTCCGCTCACCTGCCGATGCCCCGAATTCCTTCAGAATCTCAGCAGGTGGGCGAAGATGTCATAAGTTATCAAGGATCGCTATTTGGTATTTTACCCCAACTCCTGACGGGAAGCAAGCAAGTTTTTGCCCCTGTTTATAACTTCTTCATTCCCGGGTATTTGCCCTTTACAGTCCCTGAAGATCTGGCCTTTTTGTCCCCTCCTCTGGCTTTCTCGCGGAGGTAGATTTCATGCACCGTTGATTTTGCAATTTCATAACGCACGCCAAGAACCGCGAAGGAGTACTTCACGGGATCAAGGTCATGGAGTCGGACGATCTCGTCGTTTCGTTTTGTGTTCGGCCTATTTGCCATAGGCTTCATAATACTACGAAATTAGTCGAGATTAAAATTTTGTATATTTGCCACCATTGTGAGTTCGCACCACAGGGTTTCTTTTTGGAGCGTTCAGGAATTGATTTGTGATCGGGATATTTCCCTTTTGCATGAATTCGATAAAGGAGTCGAGGACTTCTTTTGCATTGTCGAGGTTGTCTAAGTGCATGATGCTTTTCATGTTTTTATTGAGGCGACCCTTGTCTTGCTTGGGATTGCCGTAGGTATTTTGAAAAACCGTCCATCGCTCTTTTAAGTCGTTGCCCCACATCATCGTATAGAACTGAGAGCTTTCGAGGTTCGAGTGTCCGAGAATGTTTGTGACATCCGCACTAGCCCCGCCCTCCTTGATGATCTTTCGTCCGCCATAGTGACGAGCTGAGTGAGCGTTGAAAATTGACGGCAATCCGGCGCGGTTCGATATCATGCGGAACACTTCACATACTCCACGGTTGGTCATTCGTTTGCCGCTCACGTCGTACTGTCCGCATTTTCTGATCGAGATAAATACTGCGGCAGGATCATCGAATGTCATGAGCTTTTGGATCTCATCTTTTTTCTTCAGCCACGCTTTGAGATATTTGCCTGTTCGCGCCGTCCAGAATATTTCACGAATCGGACGACGGCCACGTGATTTTTCAGTTCGGATCATGGCACAGCCGGAAAGGTCTTTATTAAATTTGAGCTCGTCATCGTCGAGCGAGATGATTTCGCCCGATCGCGCCCATGTGTCCCATACCATGTGGATGAGTGCGAGATTTCTGATGTTGTTCGGGTTGGTATCATGCGGGATAGACTTCACCAGTTTTTTGAAGTCCTCCTCGTTTGCAACTCGCGGGATATTAAACTCCCTTCTTGGGAGCGGGATAAGCGACTCGTTGAGACAGTTGAAGCCTCGGAGATTGTAGTATTCGAAAAATGTTCGTAGAGCAATAGCCACCATGTTGATGCCGTTTCTTTTCCACCCGAGACGCTCCATTTCTTTCATGTAATGCAAAACATTATGGATCTGAATCTGATCAATATCGGGATCACCCATGGTGAGGCAAAAGATGCGGAGTACGCTGTCATATCGAATAACCGTTTGTCCGGTTACCTTGAATCCTCTCCAGTTTTTGAATTCTTCTATTGCTTGGCTTAGTTTCATATAAGGCCAACCAAAAAGTCCACCTCGATGCTAATCAAAGTGGACTTTTGGTGGCCTAATAATTAAATTTTGGCCGTTCCCAAGCTTGGGACACATACTCTTGCGAGTATGCGCTATCATCTTACCTTATTCCCATGGGACATAGCAAGACAACGCTTGAGCAAAGTCCATTGTTAGCATCAGGCCATTATCGGCCGATCCCTTTCGGGACAATGGATTTATATTTGGTTGTCACTACATCCTAGTGTAGTGAAGAACTATTGTCAAGACCAATAATCTATTTCATAGTGCGATAGAGAAGAAAATCACAAAAAAGTCAATTAAAATAAGGACTTTTTGACACAAATAAAAAAGTCGCACCCCTTTTTCAGGCAGTGCGACTATGTTTTTTAGGAAGGAACTTATTGACTTAATCTTTCCCGCATGTTTTTGAGGAAGACAACAACCTCAGTTTCCAAGGACGGGTTATCCACACTTGAACCCATCAGAACAGGGATTGAGACTCTCGGATTGCTCTTTAAGAGTTCCCCTACGGTGATCGCATGTCCGCTTTCCACCCCTATCCAGTCAAAAATTCCAATAGCTGTATCGAGGCAGAACTTTGAAAGCTCTTTTGCACCGCTTGTCGGCAAACTTGCCCATTCTTCTATCTTGCCGAATGGCAAAATATACGGATAGGCACAACTCACGCCCTCGGCCGTTTCTATCGGCACAAAGCTATGAGGCACTTTCTCGCCAAGGACACGACCGCAATTTGGAATGAAAGGGATCAGGTCATGGTCGGGTATCCAATCGATTAAATCTTCGATCGGATTAACAATAACCAATTCCCCCTTGAACACCTCCTTGAGAAGAGCCTTTGCTCGTGTGCAGCAGAAGCCAATGATAACTGTCGGCACTTCTATGCCTCTAGTGTGCAATTCTTCGAGAACGGATCGCAGTGTGCCGCCAGTGAATGCTCCGTCTTCGATTAGGATGACGGGACGACCGGCAATTTTGCGAGCGAGCTCGTCAAACTGCTTCTCCAAGAATTCAAATCCCGGGCGGGGACCGTGTCCGATAATTTCTCCGTCGGCATTGAACAAACGGTTAATATTCAACAACAGAGTTTCGCCCTTGATTGTGGTTGCGCTTGCGATTTCAGGGCAAGTGCTGAGGACTGCGACATCTTCTGATTGGTCGATGCGATGCCTCACCTGTTCCCAGATTTTGCGTCTGAGCTCGCTCATTTCGATGGTGTTGATCGTTACACCCGGTAGTGCTTGCTCGAGCAATTCGAACAGGCGTAGGTGAAAACTTTCAAACATTGGATCATTCTGACTCGGCACCGACAAGGTGTCCGATCTGAAGGATTGAAGACGGCTTGCGACATCGTAGGTGACCACGTAGGTACCACGAAGCGACTCATTTGTAGATTGCATGGTACCTCCTTTTTTAAGTTGTTTATGAAAATGAAAAGAACGGGCTGAGCCCGTCTTCAACTGTACCTTTTTGTTTCAAAAATTGCGAATTAGTTTCGCTCGCCTTTCATGCGGTCGATCATCATTTTGTATCCGCCGGTTCCCTCTTTGAGCCATCGGTTGATCTTTGTGATTGTTGTTGGAGACTGACCTGATTCCTCTGATATCTGAGTGAACGGAACGCCCGCATCGAGCTTCTTGGCAACGTCCCATCGCATCTGCAATTCTCGCAGATCTCTTTCACTCATGATGTCTCGGAAGAATGCTTTCAATTCTTCCTCGTTTTTCAAGGACAAGAAGGCCTTGATTAATTCAGGGGATACTTCCGCCCAGATATTATTCTTTTCTTCGTCGGGTATCATACTACACCCTAGTGTAGCATTTTTGGGGTAAAAAGGAAAGTTTATTTTTTCTTTATTAAAACTTTCCACAGGACATTACGAAGAAGCGGATTAGTATGCTAACTTTTGAACATGTCGAAGATTGAATTTGATCCATTTGAATCTTTAAGAAAAAATGGGCATGTCTGGGAAGGAGAAAAGACTACCCTGTGGTACCACGAAAAACTCGATGGCTCTTTTACACTGATCGCACTTTATGATTTTGATGATAAAAAACGGCGGCTGTATTTGGAGGTCAACAATCTAAAACGTAAATTTGAAATTAAAAACGAAGACATTTCGGAAGAGCTTTATCGTCATGTTCTGATGGAGATTGAATCGTTCAAAGGAATTTTAAAAGTGAGATAATCTCAGATACAAAAAAAGGATACTCCGCGTATCCCTTTTTAAAATCAACTACTGTGTCTTTGGTTCAAGACTTTTAACCTCATCTTGACTCTTTTTATAAGAATCCCAAACCATATTCACTTCTGTTTGATTCGCATCAATTTCAGCTTGTGTTGGTTTTGGCATCGCCAATTGACCTTCAAGGAAGTATTTATAATCAGTAAATAATTGTCGTAGAGTGGTGTCCTTTTTCGCCTGAAAAATTCTTTGTGGATTTTCGTTTACATCCCCCTTAGATTCATATGCTTGTAGAACATACATTGCTACCTCTCCTAAATTTTTATCATATGCCAATTTCTGATTTTCAGATTCACTAAGACCTTTAAAGGAAATTCTTTCATTAAAATGTTTTTCAGTTCCCGGATAGATCGTAATTTCTTTATCCAAAAGATCTTGATATTGAGTCTCATAGTCAGAAACTTTTTCCATCATCCTTTTTGCATGATCTGCAAAATCATCGTAATGGCCTAATTCAAACTGCTTCGCCTGAAGTTCATTTTTTTTCTGAGCCCAGTGTTCCTCGTTCTTTTTTGCTTGTTCAAGTTTTTGAGTTGCTTCGGGATCAATAACTTTTTCTTGAACGGGAGCCTGTGGTTTAAAATTTTCCATTCCCATAAAATATAATTTAGATTAATTAATAATGACTAGCAAATGCTTCTTTTTGAATTATAGCTCTTTTTGGGGAAAAAGCAATCTTTTAATCAGTTCATTTGCAACTAAGTAAAGGGCAGTAATACCTAGTAATATTAACATTTGTAGCCCTGAAAGCGGGAATAAGTGGAATATGCGGCCAAGAGAAAGGTATGGTAGCCCGAGAGCAATTGCATAACATCCTATTAAGACTACCCCTAGAATCTTTGAAATTCTTGGTGATTTCAGAAGCGGTAATTCAGATCGAAGCGAGAATACAAGGGTTAGTTCAGCGAGAACAGAAAAGACAAACCATCCTGTACGTAAAATCGTAATGTCATACCCTCTAAATGCAAAGAAAAATATAAAATCAAAGATAGAACTTAGAAAAGCAAAAACAAATATATATCTGAAAAATTTACTTGCTTGGTCACGGATTGGTTTTCTAATAACCGAATCAGAAATGGTGTCTGTGATTAAAAACATCAAAGGAACATCTGTGAGAAGGTTATTAAGAAGAATCTGAATTGGCAACATTGGAATTTGTTGCCAAAAAACTACGACTGCCGTAAGCGAAATGAGTGTACCGATATTTCCCGTGAGCGTACATAATAAGTAGGTTCGAATATGTGCAAACGCTTTTCGGCTCATTTTAATAGCACTGACAATCGGAGCAAAGCTTTTTTCTAACAAAATCACATCACCTGATTGCCGTGCAACGTCGGTGGCATTATTTACTACAAATCCTATATCAGCTCTTTTAAGAGCTAGCGCATCATTGATTCCTTCTCCCAAAAAACCAACGACGCCGTGGTCAAGATGCTCGTCAATTAATTCAGATTTTTGTTCGGGCTTGCATCGTGCGTAGACTCTAAAATTTTCAATTTGTTCACCGCTTGTCGACTCCCAATCATCCATAGAAAATACTGACCCTCCTGTAATTTCTGGATCAAGCTTATTACCAATATATTGCGCAACCGAAACACTGTCGCCAGTTACAATCTTTACATCCACCAACAACTCCTCTAACGACCGATATAGTGTAGCAGCATCACTCTTCAGCGGATCTTCAAAAAGAACAGCTCCTAGCAATTTGTAAGGAAGACTGTTTGTATCCTTTCGTCCGAACGCAATAACACGAAGCCCCTGCTGTTCCGCATTCAAACAACGATTCTGAAATCCATCCTCTACACTTGCGCAGGCTGAACAAACACTCGCATATTGCCCTCGAATAATCTCCGATCCGTCTGAAAGCGTGTAAATAGAAAATCCTCGTGCGATTTGAAACGGAGAAAGTTGCAGGTTCTGTGCCAATTCTTGTTTAGAATTTTTACTTTTCAAATAATCTCCAATAGCTTGATCAAATACACCATCCATCGGTGTTCGCTTGTATTGCCCATTGGCAATTGTTGCGAGATTTGCTGTTAGGTTATTTGAATCGAAGATATTTTGTACGCGTAGATTATTTTCTGTTACTGTTCCAGTTTTATCTGTGAAAAAATAATTCATGCTTCCTAGGTTTTGTAAGACAGATAGTTTTTTAACAATAACATTGTTCCTTGCCAAAGCGAGAGCTTCCCGAGTAAGAATAATAGTCACAATAAGAGGCAATGATTCAGGAACAACCCCTACGAGCATTGCAACCGCATATAGTACGTAATCAGATATCAAAATACTATGAGCAATTAATACATTTAATACTAAAACAAGTGCCAAACAGAAAACTGTCACAATTAAAATATATTTACTTACAGAGTGGATAAAGTTTTCAAAATTACTATTTTTTACGACTTTAGAAATTTTTTCTGCATACATTAAAAGTGAGCTTTGTTTTCCAACTGCTACCACTTGTCCCACAAGTGACCCTTGAACAATGTTTACCCCAGCAAAGACGGTTTCGTCTTTTTTAAATTCCTTTGGCAAGGTTTCCCCTGTACGTACAGATTCGTCAATAAACAAGTCTGTAGACTCGCGAATAACCATATCGGCAACAATTACATCCCCCGCCTCACCGATGACGATATCCCCCAATACAACATCCAGACTTTGAATTTTCTGAAGCATCCCATTTCTGCGCACAGTGATGGTATGAGCAATTAATTTTTCTAATGCTTGAGTACTTTTACTAGCGCGAAATTCTTGAAAAAATCCAATAATTGCATTTATGCCTGAAATTGCGAAAAAGATTGAAGCATCTATTGTTTGATGTAAATATAACGAAAGTACCCCTGACACGATAAGAAGAATAAAGAAAAAAGAAATAATTTGATTCTTGAAAACAGTTGCAGCAAGCTCTGCATCGGAAACATGGTGAGCTGGAATATTTTTTGGAGCTATTACAACCTGATCGCTTGTCAAGCCGATGGCTATATCAATAAGAGAATCTTTCATAAAGGTAAATAATGGCTTATGTTAATAAATCGACTACTGTTTCGATGGCAGTACTTCGATCAAATTCTTCATTGATCCAATCCATGTATTTGATTCGGAAGAATTTCCACCCGGCAGCTTCAAGCACTCGCTGTCGTTCCTCATCGCTTTGGATGTGGATGCCGTATGCTTCGTCGATCTCATCTTTGAAGTGTGTTGGACCGCAACAATAGTGATTATGTATTTCATAGTTTTTACAAATTATTACTAATA
>CAYVSW010000003.1:0-6624 GCA_964454285.1 uncultured Candidatus Saccharibacteria bacterium
CATGCTTACGACTAAGAAAAAACAGACAGTTATAAAGAAACACCAGCTTCACGACACTGATACTGGTTCAAAAAAGGTGCAGATCGCTGTAATGTCGACTCGTATCGATGTACTCGCAGATCACTTGAAAAAGCACAAGAAAGACAACCACTCACGTCGTGGTCTTATCAAGATGGTTGCAGATCGCCGTGGCCACCTCAAGACTCTCGAAAAGAAAAACCCAGAGCAACACAAAGAAGCTTTGAAAATAATCAAAAACTAATACACTTCACCTCCACACATGTGGAGGTGTTTTGTTGCCCGCCCGCCGTCTGCGGAGCGAGGCGTGGTATACTATATATATGGCAATAATCAAACAAAAAGATCAGCGTGTGGCGGTATTTATAGACACCCAAAACCTCTACCACACTGCAAAAAATTTATATAAACGAAAAGTTAACTTCGCCGCAGTACTCAAAGATGTGGTCGCAGGGCGCAAATTGATCCGCGCTATTTCATACGCAATCACTACAGAAGCAGAAGACGAGAAAGGTTTTCTCGGTGCACTCATCAAAGCGGGGATTGAGACAAAGGTAAAAGACCTTCAGATATTTTATGATGGCAGTAAAAAAGCAGACTGGGATATTGGCATGGCGATAGACGCAGTGACTATGGCGCCAAAGCTCGATGCGATAATACTTATCACAGGAGATGGCGACTTTGTCCCACTGTGTAAATACCTCCAGTACCACCATGGGGTACAGGTAGAGGTGGTGACTTTTGGTAAGAGCGCATCTGCATCACTCAAAGAAGCAGCGGACGACTTTTTTGATCTCTCTGTAGCACCAAAGAAATATTTGCTCGGCTATTAAAATATTTGTAATACATATATATGAGCGAGACAGAAAATCCTGAAACAACACAAGAAACTCCTACTCCTCCTACAAAAGGCGGGATGATGAACATGCCTATTATCCCAAAAAAGGATGATGTAGCTACACCTCCTACCCCACAAGTATCTACAGCTCAAAAAGCAGTAATAGCAAATTATGAAGCAGATGTAGCAAATGCAATGTCGCAGACTGATGCATCGCAAATACAAAAATTTATCCAGCGCGCAAAAGACGATGAGGAAGAACAAAAAGAGCGCGCAGTTCGCAATACCCAAGGGCGACTCCTCTCTACTATCGCAGTGATATGTCTCATTGGTGCAATAGGGGGATTTGTATATGGGGCATTCCATTTCAAATCGCTCACCGTACCACTCGCACCCAATATTTCGCTCGGCGCATTTCCTGCATTTTCTGCAAAGATACAGACCACTACGCCACTTGCAAGCGTACTCGAGACTATTTCAAAAGATAGTACATTTGTAGTAGGGAGACCCATGCTCGTAGATATAGTAGACAGTACCGGCACACTCGTTTCTCCAAAAGAGCTTTTTGCATATTTAGAAATCAAAGCGACCGAGCCATTACAGACATCATTTGTTGTTACAAGATATGGTTTTGTAAAATTGAGCGATACGGAGGTGGTGCCATTTATTATTGGAGCGACTGCCGACCAGAGTATTGCCACAAAAGAATTTCTTATTGCGGAATCTACCATGCCAGTCCTTTTCGAAAAAGCACTTATGCTCGATCAGAGTAAGATTGCAGTAATTGCCGGTGGGGGATTTACCCAGGAGATAGTTTCCAATATTCCTGTACGGATACTCCGTGCACAAAAAGACGATCAGCGGACTACCACACTCGCATATGGATTCCCTGATGAAAATGTGGTTATTTTTACGACAGAAAACCGCGTATTTGCCCTTGTGGAAAACACCCTTATAGGCCAGCACTAAAGACTTTTTTGGTCTATTGTATTTTCTCGTACAGATGCTACTATACTCACATGGATACTACACATTTCAAAGATGCACTTATAGCTGAAAAGCAAGACCTCGAGAGTGAGCTCGCTGAAATTGCACGTTTCAATACTGAAACAAATATCTGGGAAGCAACCCCTGATATAGACATGATGAACGAGATAGACGACAATGACGCAGCAGACAGATTCGAAGATTTCGAAGCACGCAGTGCGATGGTAAATACCCAGCAGGCACGTCTCACCGATGTAAAAGATGCTCTCACAAAAATCGAAGCGGGCACATATGGTATTTGCGAAGTTTCTGGAGAACCTATCGAAGAAGCCCGCCTCAAAGCAAACCCTGCAGCGCGTACTTCTATGCACCACATGGGAGCGTAAAGAAAAATAAAAAAACTCTTCAAGAGTATTGAAGGGTTTTTTTATTTATACACAAGTAAAATTTTTTTCAAATGATATACTAAAAATACATATGGCCTTCTCGCGTGTACAAAGTGCACAGCTCGCAGGACTCGGTGCTACCGGGGTGCAAGTAGAGACCGATATTTCTCGAGGGTTGTACCTTTTCCAAATTGTCGGGCTTCCAGACAAAGCAGTAGAGGAGTCGCGTGAGCGAGTGATAAGTGCCCTTCGCAATTCTCTCGGCAAAAATCCAAAAGCAGAGAATCACAAAGTGATAGTGTCTCTATCGCCAGCAGAGCTCAAAAAAGAGGGTGCGTATTTTGACCTCGCTATTGCGATAGGGTATCTCTGTGCGATAGAGGCACTCGCTATAGATACGAGCAATATGCTCTTTGTCGGCGAGCTCGGCCTCGCAGGAGATGTGAAGCCAGTGCGCGGTATGCTCTCGATACTCCAGTATGCAAAAAAGATCGGCATACAAAAAATATTTATTCCGAGTGGAAATGAAAAAGAAGCACTCCTCGTATCTGGTATAGATGCGTACCTCGTGCCGACACTTATGGACTTGGTGAATTATTTGCAGGGGGAAGAGAGTAACGTATGCATCGCGAGCAAGGATAGTGAAAAAAATAAAGAGATAGAAATGCTGCAAAAGTCCCACCAAAATCTTTTTGAATCCACTGGCGCAGACTTTGCAGATATTCGCGGACAGGCGAGTGCAAAGCGCGCGCTCACTATAGCTGCAGCGGGTGGGCACAATATAGTACTCTATGGCCCGCCGGGTACCGGCAAGACCATGCTCGCAAAAAGCTTTCACTCGATATTGCCAGTACTCTCTGAAGAGCAATTCCTCGAAGTTGCGACTATATACTCGAGTGTAGGGCTTGTGGATGATGTGTTGCACGGTGCTGCGCCATTTCGTGCGCCACATCATAGCGCGAGTCATGTTGCGATAATCGGTGGCGGCACGAACCTCCGCCCAGGGGATATCACTATGGCGCATAGGGGAGTTTTGTATATGGATGAATTCCCAGAGTTTGATCGGCGCGTGATCGAGGCGCTCCGTGAGCCACTCGAGGATGGTTCGATCACTGTTGCACGCGCAAAGGGCAGTGTGCGGTACCCGGCGCGTTTCATACTACTCGCTGCGATGAACCCATGCCCATGCGGATATCGCGGGAGTAATATCAAGCACTGTACCTGTAGTGCAAATGAGCTCGCGCGCTACAGCAAAAAACTCTCAGGACCGATAGTAGATCGCATAGATCTGTGGGTGCCAGTGCAGCATGTAGAGTACGAAGATCTGCATACAAAAGTAGAAACAAAAGAGAGTCCAAAAATCCGTGAGCTCGTACTTGGTACCCAGGCATTTCAAAAACAGACAAGAGGGAAATTAAATAGTGTACTCTCTAGTCGTGAAGTACAAGAGAAGTCACAGCTTTCACAAAATGCAAAAACACAGCTCCAAAACTATGCAACAAAATTGAAACTCTCGCCGCGCGCATACATGCGCACTATCAAAGTCGCCCGCACGATAGCAGATATAGAAAACTCATCTACGATAGAGACATCACATATTCTCGAGGCACTCCAGTATCGACCGAAGATTGAGTATTAAAAAACCTCACGCAATGTGAGGTTTTTTAATTTAGTCTAATACTTAGTACCCTTACTATCTCCTACCCAAGGATTTTTGCCACCGCGGACTTCAAAGTGGAGGTGGTTGCCTGTCGAACGCCCTGTTGACCCTACTAGTGCTATAGTTTGTCCTTTTGTCACTTTGTCACCCACAGAGACAAGATTTTTTGAATTGTGCGAATACAGTGTCTGTGTTCCGTTGTCATGCTCTATTACTATGTAGTTGCCGTACCCACCATACCAGCGATTTGCTCCTTTTTCGATAATTACAATGCCACCTGCTGCGGCGAGGATAGGGGTACCTTTTGGTGCACCAAAGTCTACGCTATTGTATCCATGGAGACCTTGCGTAAGAACACTCCCTGGTACTGGATGTGTAAAGTAATTTGTTGTTGTGGTATTTTGTGGTGGTGGAAGTGTTTCACTTTGCTGCGTGTCTTCTGTTAAAACTTGGTTTGTTTTAGTTGTGGTAACACTAGTGGGTGCTACATCTTCTTTTTCTTGTACTTTTTTTATAGGTGGTTGCTGCACGCCTTCCTCAACTTTTTTTGTGGGTGTATTTTTTTGTGGAGCCTGTTTGTGTGCGAGCGCAAATTCCCCATTTGGAATAATAATTGTTGTCCCTACACGAAGTAGTTTTGGAGAAGCAATATCGTTGTATGAGAGTATCTCTTCTTGATCTGCTTCATATTTTTTTGCAATACCACCGAGCGTATCTCCTTTTTGGATTTTGTGCTGTATTCCTGTCACAGGGAGGATGGTAAGCACTTGTCCTACTTTTATGTTTTCTTTTGGGCTAATATCATTTGCCCATCGTACTGTGTTTACTGAGATACTATATTTTTTTGCAATACTACTGAGTGTATCCCCAGATGCGACGGTATGTGTTTTTATTGTCGGTGTTTCTTCTTCTTGAGGGAGCGGTGCAATAGTGTCTTCACTGGTGATACCATCTACAATTTCGGGTATTTCAAAAGTTTCATCTTTTACAAGTATTGTTTTTGGTGTGTCTGTAAAGGCACGAATTTGTTCCGTGAGGAGAATCCCTGTCGTACTATAGATAAGTATAAAAGAAGAGATAAGGCCGAGAGTTTTCAGAGAATATTTTGTTGTGCGTTTTTTAAACATACGAGGTTACAGAAACAATCATAGCAGACTTTTTGAGTATTTTTTGATTACGGTACATATCTAGAAAAAAGTCAAAAGCCCTCTATCGAGGGCCAAGATTTTACTTTAATTTTCTTTTGAAAAAACCTTTTCTTGTGAGATATGATAATGCACACAATAATAGTATAAAACTTATTACAAACAACATTTGTTTGTATGTAAAATTAGGATTTTCTTTTACTAGAATGTCTAAAAAATTTTTCATAGTACTTATTTTTTTATTTCATAGATTTTTTCATTTTTAATACACAAAGTCAAATAGTGTATACTGTCATTCATGAACACGCTTGTAGACGGATTAAATGACGCACAAAAGAAAGCGGTACTCACAACAGAGGGGCCGCTTTTGATTGTTGCAGGTGCAGGCGCAGGAAAGACAAAGACTGTTACACATCGTATTGGCTACCTCGTGACACAGGGCGTGCGCCCAGGGAGTATCCTTGCGGTGACATTTACCAACAAAGCTGCAAAAGAAATGCGCGAGCGCGTGCACCACTTGCTCAATTCACTTCCAGATTTTTATACCGAGGGCGATATGCCATTTGTTGCGACATTTCACTCGCTCGGCGTTTTTTTGCTTCGTAGATTTGGTGTGTATGAAACCCGCGTCAAACGTTTCACTGTGCTTGATGACAATGACACTATGTCGCTCCTCAAAGAGTGCTACAAGGAGCTCGGCCTTGATGTGAAGCAGCACGACCCACGCAAAATAAAAAATGTGATCAGTACATGTGCAAATGCAGGGCGCACTCATACAGATCTCCAGAGTGAGTCCAACCCTACGTACCGACTAGCTGGAAATGTATGGCGACTCTTTGCCGGAAAAAAGCGTGCACAAAAAGCAGTAGACTTTGACGATCTTCTCCTTGAAAGTTTGCGACTCCTCGAGACAGATAGCGAAGCGCGCAATTGGTGTACTAGTGCGTGGAAATATATTCATGTAGACGAGTACCAAGATACAAATGAAGTGCAATACAAGATGGCAAAAATTCTCGCAGGAGAAAATAAAAATATTTGTGTCGTGGGAGACTCTGATCAGAGTATCTACTCATGGCGTGGTGCAAACATAAAAAACATTTTGGAATTCGAACGCGACTACAAAGATGCGACGACGATACTTCTGGAAGAAAACTATCGTTCGACCAAGACTGTGATCGCCGCAGCAAATGAGATCATCCAAAAAAATACCTACCGCCAAGACAAAGCACTTTTTACAAATAATACAGACGGTGAATTAATCTCGCTCTACACGGCATACGATGAAACAGACGAAGCAAACTTTATCGCAGAGCGCGCAATAGAAGCAATAGATAGTGGCACCAAGCCGAGCGAGATAGCAGTGCTCTTTCGTACCAACTTCCAGTCGCGCGTACTCGAAGAAGCATTTCTCTCACTCTCTGTCCCATACCAGCTTCTGGGTGTGCGATTTTTTGAACGCAAAGAAATAAAAGAAGTGCTCTCGTATTTGCGTGCGGTATACAATCGCGACTCGCTCTATGATGTCGCGCGGTCTATCAATACTCCAGCGCGTGGTATCGGCAAGGTCACACTCGCAAAACTTTTTGCAGA
>CAYVSW010000003.1:6724-38704 GCA_964454285.1 uncultured Candidatus Saccharibacteria bacterium
GCAGCAAAAGGTCTCGAGTTCGACACAGTGTTTCTCGCAGGGCTCGAGCAAGGACTTTTCCCCCATGAGCGCGATGGATCTAGTAAGCAAGGAGCTGATGCAGAAGAAGAGCGCCGCCTCATGTATGTTGCTATCACACGCGCACGCAAAAAACTCTACATCACCTATGCATCGATACGTACGATTTTTGGCATGCGCGATGTGCGCCTCCCAAGTGAATTCCTACTCGACATCCCCGAGGAGCTCTGTACCCGCGAGACCCGATCGGGCGAAGCTGGCTTCAGTACGGTGGTCTACCTTTAAAGCTATCTTAAACTTGGCGCTTTGGAGACAGCATATATTTTTACAACTTTAACAGGAAAAGGAACATTAATACTGTCTATAACGCAAGTTTTTGTATCTGGTACTACTTCATACTTACCAAGTATATATCCTCCTACTTTAGGTACTTTTGTTTTAGATTTTAAATAAAAAGGCAGGGCGTCGTATGCACCAGAAACTATCCCTAATGTTTTTTCAGTAGAAGTATTCTCTTTATCAAGAGCACTTTGTACACCACTTGCGACTGCTCCTAAATTTGTGTCGACCACAACAGGGACAAAACCATCGGTAACGGCTTTACAGGTAACTAAGGGGATTTTTCCCACAGAAATAATTTTTCCTCCAAAGTTGCCCTGGACTTGTACTTTTGCAAAAGTACTGTGCCAGGGAAAAAAGATACTAATAATTAATATATATATATATATATATAGGATTTCACCATAAATAAAGTATACCATAAAGTAATAATTACCAATGTAAATATAACAATATATAAACTTTTGGTAGAAGCTTTGTTTCGTGTATGATACATATACATGTATATACAGGCGAAAAAAAGTCTCGGCCAGCACTGGCTCAATAGCCCAAAAGCTCTCCGTGAGATGGTAGAATCTGCAGATATTACTTCTGGTGATATCGTACTCGAAATCGGCCCAGGTAAAGGAGTGCTTACCAGGAGCCTCCTTGCCGCTGCTACCAAGGTAGTCGCAATAGAGAAAGACCGAGAATGTATTGCGTATTTACAAGAGGAGTTTGCTATAGATATTGCCTCTGGCAAGCTCGAGATCATAGATGGCGATGTGCTCAAATTCGACCCGAGTACCCTCGCAACATACAAAAAGCCTTATAAACTTGTGGCAAATATCCCATACTATATTACTGGGGCTATTATCGAGCAATTCCTCTCTGCCACATACCAGCCATCATGTATGGTGCTCCTCATGCAAAAAGAAGTTGCAGAGCGCATCGCAGTACAAGGCGCCGACAAACAAAGCATCCTCTCTATTGCTGTACGCGTGTACGGAAATCCTAAAATCATTTCAAAAGTCCCAAAAGGTGCATTTGTGCCAGCGCCAAAGGTAGACTCTGCTATTCTCGCAATTACAAATATAAATAGAAGCTTTTTTGCAGATGTAGACGAAAATCTATTTTTTACGGTACTCAAAAAGACATTTGGTACCAAGCGCAAGCAGCTCTCTGGTAGTCTGACACCATTTTTTACAAATCGAGAGGACGCAGAATCTGCACTTATACACAGCGGTCTTGATCCAAAAGCTCGCCCTGAGACGCTTTCATTGGTACAATGGAAGCATGTGGTACAGCAAATCAAAAAATAGACACCTTATATATGTAGGTATATTTCTTATTGTGCTTATTATTATCCCTGCTATCGTCTTTGCAAAAGGAAGTATGAGCAAAAAACCAGTTGGTGGAAAAGTTACAGCAGATAAAAAAGGGCTTTCTGGAATTGTTGTTTGTGATAAACTCAATGGTCCATTTTTGGTAAAGACTTTTAATAATGCACCAAAAGGGCCGACGGATTATTACGCATCAGAGCTTGGTACAAAAGATACAAAAGCAGGAGCCTATATGCTTGGTTTATATGATACTGTAAAAGATACGGAATCATGTAAAAATCCTGAAACAGGTGCACCTGTCCCTGTCTATAGATCATATCCTTTTGGTAATACAGGGAGATAAAATATGCAGCAAAAGCCCAGTAAACAATTTATTAAGATATCAATAGTAGTACTTTTGGTGCTTGGTAGTATTGCTTTTGCGCAGACACCACTCAGTAAAAAGATATTTACAGGCAAAAAAACCACACTCCAGTCAGGGCTTTCAAAAAACCAAACACTTGGTGAGATTATTGGTTCAGATCAAAATAAAAATGGCATCTTAGACTGGGAGGAGCGCCTATATGGGCTCGATCCGAGCGTGGTGAGTACTAATGGTGTTTCAAATAAAGATATAGTGGTACAAAATCGTGCTACAGCCAAGGCAAATAGTATTGATAATTCTACAAATACTACAGAGATACTGAGTTATAATATATACGCAGCTAGTGGAATATTAGATAGTGTTGGAGATGTAGATCAGTCGACCATTACAGGCGTTGTTGCTCCATTAGTAAAGCAGTCTATAAAGCAAATTGAAAAGAAAGTATATACTACAAACGATGTATTACTTGTTCCAAGCACTACCAAGAACATAGAAAACTATACAAAAACTATTCAAAGCACTGTGGCAGCTGTATCTTTTAATACAAATGAAATAGCGGTCCTTTCGGATGCCCTACAAAATAATAATTATAGTAAATTAGGAACTCTCGTTGATAGTGCGCAATCATATCAACTACTCGCAAAAAAGGTTATACAAGTAAAAGTCCCTGTAGTTTTTGCCCGAGTACATCTTGATTTTGTAAATAGTGTACAGGCGGTCGGAGATACTCTTATGGCTGCATCAAAAATACAAGATGATGATATAAAAAGCGCTACTGCTATAGGTGAATATAGTAATGAGACTACAGTGTTAGGTGTTTCTATGGATAATTTGACACAAACAATACAAGAATATGCTACACTACAAGCACAATAGTATGAAGATAATTTTTTCTACAAAACTAATCCGTACTTTTTTTATACTCGTACTTGTTTTTGGGCTGACCTCAAGTGTTTCTGCGCAGTCTTTTAATCAAACACCCGTAAATATGAATGGTTTGTCGAGCATACTTCTTTCTTGTCAGAAATATGGTGGAAAATCTTCTGATGAATGGATTACAGAAGGGGTGGGTCGTATTAGTGGTTTTACAAATAAGGCTGTTATAGGTGCAACGCGTGGGATTTTTGGTGGTACAAAATTGAATGGCACGGGTTCAGGGTCGTATTATAGTGCTGTAGGCGGGCTTTTTTGTGGGGAAAAGTGTAAGAATAATCTGGTAAATAAGGCTATTGAAAAAAATGAAAAAATGCTTCAGAAGCTTGGAGCGGGATCACTCATCAAGAATGAGGTCCCTGTTACAGATTCAAAAACGGTGACAGCTATAAAAGAAGGCGCAAAAGCAAATGTTGATGCTACAAACAAAGCAAATGCAGACGAAAGTAAGAGGGAGACCTGTACTGACGCAATGGCAAAGTTTGTCATTCGTAAAGCTCTCGACAGGGCAACAAAAGCAGCACTTACATATATAAATACCGGTATGGGAGGGGCGCCATATTATGTGACAGATCCTTCGACATATTTTGAGAACATGTATCATGATATTCTGAATAAAAATATCAGACAGTCTAATATTTTTGGAGATAATGATGGTCCGTATAGTAATACAAAAAATCTTATTAATAATCAGGTAGATCAGGTTATTATTGGTCAAGTGACTGGTAAAACACCAAATTTCGTCCGTAATCCTGCTGCGGTCGCAAGTAATACAACTCTGGGAGGTTTTCTTGATAACGCATTCAATGGTGGTATGGGGCAGTATCTAAATAAGATAGATAACATAAATAGAGATTTTAGCGAACAAAAAGAGTATGCTCAGCAGGAGCTCCTCCAAGGGCGCGGGTTTTTTTCTCAGAAAAAATGTGTTGAATACGCACCTGTTGCAACAGGGGTAGACGGAGAGCGCGTTTGTATCCGCTTTGAGGTAATAACTCCTGGCAGTGTTATAGCGTCCCAGGCAGATGAAATCACAACTTCTCAACTCAAACAACTTGAGACAGCAAATAAAATAAGTGATGTTATGGCAAGTATTATGGATAGCTTCCTTAATGACTGGCTCAACAACGGCCTTCGTCGTACAGGAAACGATCCTTCTGCTACGGTAACACAATACCCTAGTCCATATGCAAATAGCGCATCTCTCCTTTATAGTACTACAGGCTATAACGGTGGCGGTGTATCAGGAGTACAAGCAGGACAGTACGCAAATGGTGCAAATATAGGGAGCGATTTTAATATTTCACACACTACGGTACTTGCAGATATTATGACGACGCAAAACAACTTTTTGTATCGAGCACTTGACTCTATTAATGCAAATAAAAAACTTGTTGCTCAGACAGGCGCGCTCGACTACTGTGTTCCAGGTCCTAATCCTTCATGGGTGACATTTGCAAGTAATAGTAACGATCTTCTTGCACAAGCCGTAAGTAATGGAGAGGGTTTTCAAGCAAAGCCGGATTTTAAAAATGAAACATTTACTACAGATAGATATGGGTTCAATGATCCTGTAACAGACAGTGTTGTTGCGTATAAGCCACAAATATTTAAAATAAGTCCAGCTCATGCACCACTTGTGCAAAGTAAGCAGGCGGGTACTGGTAGCGGGATTCTTGATTTTGCTTGCGGACTTGGATCTTCTATTGCAAACATATTTGGAGGAAATACAAGTTGCGATCATACAGAGTCTTGGACAGAGCCAGATCCTACGCCGAGTAATGAGGTCGCAGATGCTTTTAATCAATGGTTTGTATCTTATGCAAATGAGCTCATGTCATGGTTCACCACAAGTAATTTAATAGGTCGATTTTCTGTTGTTGATACTCAAAACAGCACCCCTTTTATTCGTGGACAGGTGCGCGCAATGGTAAATCAATCAGACACACTCGTGCCGTACAGTCAGCAGCTTCAAGAAAATATTGATGCGTATGATCAGACAGTGAATCAGGCTCAAGATACTATAAATCAAATGCAGGATATATACACCCAAGTGCTTTCTATAGTAAAGACTGCTCGTGCTCGTCATATCGCAACTCAAGCGGCGCAAGGGGTAGTGGTAAATCAGCAGTGTCTTGATCAAAACTTTGCAATAAATAAAAATACAGCAGGAGATGCGCAAAAAGAATCTGACGCAGATACAGACCCTACAGTAATTCGCTCTCAGTTTGCGCAATACGATTTCTATCAGAAACTTTGTAATACAGCAGCTGGTGTATTTGATACTACATGTATCCCGCCTGTTGTAAAACCTGTAGCAAAAATACCTTTTACTGCGGTTGTAGGAAGTGATACTCCAAACTGCCTCGATGATATCAAAAAAGATTATATTGATGCTGGAAAATTAAAAAGCAAAGCATCTATTAGTTTGGTACCTCTTGTAAAAGTAGCTCCGGGTGACTATCGTGTAAAGGTAGAGCGCAAAGTATATGCTGATTATTATCGCAGTGAACAAGCGTACAAGATCAAAGACGGTGGTGGTGCAGAGTGGGGCGTCTACAAAGACCCACAGCTTAATCTTATAGATTCAAGCGTTTTGGCAAAAAGCACGAGACCTATTTATGGAGATGCAGTTGTTGCTGCAAATATGTATGTCTTTCAAGGCTCAAATAATCCTGCTGCTGTATATCAAAGTAGTATTAGCGATATCACACACAAGTTGTATAATCCTACTACTACACCTTTAAAAAATCTTGCAGGCGCTATAAATATCCCCTGGTTACCTAGTGCGCCAGCTACAGGACTTTTTATAAGCAATCCCCCTCGTGTGGGTACTGATTACTTGCTTTCACTGAAGACTATCCCTATGTGGCTTAGTGCAGTATCAGAAGCGCGCCCAGGTGATGCAAATTTTGCCCACCTTATACCAAAGACTATCAATTCTGTACAAGGCCCAGATCCGCTTACGAATAATACACAAGAGTACACGACTACAACAATTGGCCCAATTTCAGACACTATTGACTCGCTTTTTAAGACAGAGCGTCAATGTCGTTCATATAGTCATGATAAATCTCGTTTTTGTTCTACATGTAAAACAGATATTACTGAGTCAGATCGCATCTGTAGTCGTTCAATAGAAAATTATATTCCCAAAAAAGTACAGTATGTAATTACTATTACAGACAATAAAACAAAAGAAAGACTCTCTGTTGCTACAGTAGTTGTACCATTTGAAGGTTTTTATACAGAAAAAATACCTACATATGAGAATCTTTCAAAACTTCCATATGGTCACAATGATCTCAAGCTCGAAGACCCGGGGTATTATAGAGAGATTCTCCCAGGTGAATTTATCCGCAATATAAATGGGGGTAGTACTCTGGTAGAAAAATTTGCAACTGCAGGCATCACTGCTATTGGAAATCTCGAGCAGGTGAAGCAGACTACAAGCATAGGGCTCTGTCAAAATTAACATATGAATAAAAAATTACTCATTACAATAGGAATTATATTGGTTATCGTAGGTGGTTTTGCGTTTGTCACCATGCGACGCGCGACTCTAGAAAAGCAGCTTGGACATAAAGCAAGCTTTAGAGAATTTCTCGGACTTGGCGACAAAACACCTGCAAAAGGAGGTTCAAGTGGTAGCGGTATCCTCTCAAATCTTTTTACAAATCAATCTGCGACTACTCCAGGTAGTACTACTGGGCCGAGCAAGTTTAACCCATTGGTTTCACTCTTTACATCTGCACCGAGTACTGTCAATACTTCAAATCCAGACGACACATTAAACCCAGTGAGCCCTTGGTTTAATACTCCAAACCAACAAACAGGTACTGTAAATCCTCGGCCTGTATGCTCTGATGTCGACCTCAATATTCCTTTCACTGCAGCTGAGCAAGATGCACTCAATAAATTAAACGATAAATTCCAGGTGCTATATCAGAAACTTTATGACGATACAAATGTGTCAGATGAACAATCTACATATGACGCAGTGAATCTGGAACTTCAAAAAGTAAAAGAGCTTCGTATGTATTGCGATAAGTGGGCCCCTGAGCTCACTGGTAAGTATGCGATACATGTACCTACTCCTTTTTGGAGTGAGACAGTAGGAGTAAAAAACTCTACTGGTGCATATGTAATGAAAGATTCTCCAGGTTTCCTTTCGAATGGTCCTCAGGTTGTACCTGGACAAGCGCAGACCGTGCAGCAATACAATATAAACGGCGCATATGCAGATTATGGGGCAGTAGAGAATAACTTTAAGCTCCACATCTGGTAATTTCGTGTTTTTATAACAGACACGTGATACAATAGTAGTGTGAAATTTACACGAGTTTTTACAAAAATACTCACTAGTACAATACTCGCAATATTGATTGCCGGGATTGTCTTGCCTGCAAGCTATGCACTCGCGCAGAACACATCTACTACTCCATCAGTACAAATAAAAACAGCAGATGAGACAAGTGTAGTAGATAGAGCAACAGATCGTTGGGCTTTTTTCAAGGAACTTTTTAATGTAGGAGTAGGTAGCAATGAGACAGGTATCACAAAAGTAGTTCCGCAAGATTTTGATTCTACTGGTGTGCAGTCTATTGCCATAGAAGCAAATCTTTCGATGGATAAGGCAAAAGACACTACGGACACTCAAAATAATAAGGAATTTAGTAATATATACTACGATGCAGTAGCAACAGACAATCCAAGCTTTTTTGTAGAAATATCATATCTCGACGCAAGTAGTAAGGAGCAGGTAGTATATCTGCCAATAAATGACCAAGAAAAAGGTCCTGAAAAAGCAGACCCAAATAATCCACGTAGAGCATTTTCTTTTTATACAGACAATGGTAGTGCACAGCTTATAACAAATCAAAATGTAGTACCTGTTGCAAAAATAAAACTCGCAGGGAGTGTACCTTATACACATGAGATCAAAGCAAGTCTCTGGTATTGTGGAGGTGTAGTAGATAATGGAAACAATACTACTGGGGTAAATGCGACTTATGTAAAAAACTATACTACCACCACTAAAAATGGTAGCCGCCATGGTGACGGTGTCGATACAGACGGTGCTACAGATGTGTATGCCCCCCAAGATACTACAGCAAACCCTCGCAACAAAATATTTAAAGGAGTCACCCTTATAGATAGTACAGGGCTTGCTAGTGCAACCTCATCGAATTTGTGTGGTAGCAAGATGGCATACCGTGCTGGGCCAAAAAGACACTTTAGTATTGCAGACGAAGCAACAGCAAAATATGTCGCAGCTACAGATACAACAGCGGATCAGACTAGTACTGCGAGCGCAAACGCACTCCCATCTTGTGGTCTTATTTTCGGCAAAGGGACATTTATGGGGTGTATTGCACTCGTTGTATACCATATATTTTTCCGTCTTGCGGCGGTGTTTGCGTATCTGATGGGCAACATTTTTGACTTTTTCCTAGGGTACTCTATAAGCTCTACCGCATATATACATCCATTTGTATCAAGTGCTTGGGAGACCGTGCGCGATATTGCAAATATCTTTTTTATAGTACTCCTTATATATGTAGCCATTGGTTCTATTTTTGGCACAAAGGGGGTGAGCAAAAAGCTCGTAGGGACTATTATTATAAATGCTATTCTTATAAACTTTAGCCTCTTGATCACTCGTGGGGTGATTGATATTTCCAATATCACTGCAAGACTTTTTTATGCGCAGATACATGTAGAAAATAAAGGATCTGCGCAGGGGACCGTAGGAGGTGTGGCCGGTATTGGCACACAGGAAGACAAAACAGACGAAAACAGCGACTCTGGCTACAAAGGTGTCTCTACTATCATGCTCCAAAGTTTTGACCCACAGCGGGTATTTGATGCAGCGCTCGAGGGTAGCGGTAGTACAGACAATATCGCAGATAAAGAAACAGGCAAAGACGATGGTACTGCCTCTTTTGGTGCGCAGCGCCGGGGTCTCTCTGTAATACAGCAGTCTAGCCCCGAAGAATATGCAGGGTACTTTGCACTGGTCACCCTCATTTGTGCTTTTATTGCATTTGCGACAGGGCTTATCTTTTGGGGTATTGGATTCATATTTATTGGGCGTGTAGTAGGGTTGTATATCTCTATGATATTCTCCCCGTTTGCATTTATGTCTCGAGATATTCCTTTTTTGAATATCCTCGAGCAGTGGTCCTTTGGTAAATGGGCAAAAGAGCTCAGTACGTATGCGATAGTCGCGCCAATGACGGTGATATATTTTTATATTGTGATCAAGATAATGCAGACTCCTTTTTATAGTAGCAAGCTTGCCGACGCAAATCACTCGTTTACTTATACGCTCTTATGGATATGTATCCCGCTCGTGATTATTTACGGACTTTTGGATAAAGGAAAATCAATGATTGTCTCAGCGTCTGGAGAGTTAGGAAAAATGGCACAGTCTAAGATAAGTGGCATTGCAGGTACTGTAGGTGGTGCTGCGCTTGGGGTTGCTTCTGGCGGAGCTGCATTTGCAGGAAGAAACATAATAGGCAGAGCTGCAGCTTCTATGCAAAAAGGCAAATTAAGTTTTATAGGAGAACGTTTTGAAAGAAATCAAAATAATAAATTGTTTGGGGGAATTAACAGATTTATGACAAAAGGTATTGCAAAAGCCCAGACATCCTCTTTTGATGTGCGACAAAATAAAATGGCGACAACTGGTCTCAATAAATTGACGGGGGCACTCGGCGTACAAAAAGAATTTAATGCACAGACTGATTCCAAGACTCTTGCAGCGCTTAAACTAGGTACAGATGAGACCAAGGGAGGTATCAAAGCACAAGAAAAGCGCGCTGAAGAAAAAGCACAAAAAGATATCAATGAGATTCAAACAAATGCAAAAGACGCAAAGACCGCACAAGCTCAATGGCAAAGTGTTACAAATAGTGACTATAAAAAGAATCAGAAAAAATATATTGCCCAAGCAGAAGAAGGTTTTCGCTCAACTGGTAGAACAGCTTGGTCTGCTGAAGCGGTAGAAGAAGAAGCAAGAAAGCTTCATGAGAAAGAATTTAAAAAAGAAACCGATAATGTTACTGTGCACGATAATGCAAGTCTTACAGAGGCGATGCGTCAGATGCGGGCAAAGAAAATTAAAAAGAATCCAAAAGGATGGCTTAGTGATTTGCCAGGACTTGCCGCTTACGAATCAGGACTTCTTGGTAAAGCCTCTGCGGTTCTTGGTGGTACTACACTTGGTTTCGGGGCGGCTATTCCTGCAGTCGCTGTAGGCTTTGGCGGATATACAGAAACAGAAGCCCGTAAAAAAGGTGCTACCGAAAGTGAAAAGAATAGAAAGAAACTCTTTGATGAGCAAAATGAAATTGCTGCCGCAATAAAAGAATTGCGAGCAGAAATTGCAAAAGAAGATGGTGACTCTTATGATGCAGATTTAGCTGCTAAATTTCAGAAAAATCAAGATGAGAAAGGGGTTGACTATGCAGCTTCAGATGATCTCATAGAAGAGGCAGTAGATCACCATACAACTATTCTCAAAGAAGACCTTAAATCTCTACAAGATGAACTTAAAAATCTTAAAAACAGAAAAAACTCATTACCTATTGATGATTTCAAGCAGCAATCTCAGAAATTAAATCAAGATATTGCTGCAAAAAATAAGAAGATTAAAACATTTTCTAATATTAAACCTAAAAGAGAAAACGTAAAGAAAAAATTTGAAGAGCAGGCAAAACCAAAAGACGAGAAAAAAGATAATAAATAAAAAGCTATATGGAAGAAGAATATGACACACAAATAGAAGATGCACTAGAGATACAACCAGAAGAGGTGGTAGACACTTTTGCTGACAATGCCGCAGAAGGTATCTTAAATAAAATATCTGAAGCTAGTCCTATACCTGTGCAAGATATTTTGTTTCACTTCAATAATTATCTACTCGAAATAGAAACAGAAGAAGAATTCTTTTCTTTTGTAGATTCTGTTGTTCCCGATGAAGACGTCAGAGAACTTATCAAAGCAAGTCTATATCAAAAAATAATTGAACCTTTGATAGAAAAAATTGTCGAAAATACTAGTACAGAGAATACAGAAGTTGAACTACCTATTGAGACAAAAACAGCTCCAAGCGATATTTCATTCCCAGATATAGCGCCACTCGAAATTGCTGCGCCAGCGCCGACTCCTGTGTTTTCTCTGGCGAGCAAGATGGTTATGCCTGGGGTAGTGGCCCCTATTGCAAGTGTAGGGCAAAAGTTTGTCCCAGGGCCACAAGCGCCCATTGCACCAAGTGCCCCACGCCCAGCTGTAGATCCATATCGCGAAATGCCGCTCTAGTGTTTAAGCTATTCTAGTCATACCACTATAAGTGCGGTACAATTGTATATAGTATATGCAATTCAAAGTGCCACAATTTATAGATATTGAAGACAAAATCTTTGGGCCATTTACCTTCAAGCAATTTGCATATCTGGCAGGTGGGGCAGGAGGATTGTATATAAGCCTTAAGCTTCTCCCTTTTCCTTTTAGTATCGTCATTGGTTTTGCATTTGCTGGTTTTGGGCTTGCGCTCGCATTTTATAAATACAATGAAAAGCCATTTATACATTTTGTAGAAGCTTTTGTAAAATACCACCTCCACTCACGACTGTATATCTGGCAAAAGAAAAAAGCCGCAAAAGTAGAAAGCCCTACCGAGCTCGGCAGTGATAGTATGCATGGTACGACACCAGTCCAGGGCGATATGGCAATGGTAGATCAAAATATGTTTTTCCACCAAAAACAAAATGCAAATAGATTTGCTGGTACTGGTACACAAAATACTGGAGCAAATCCGGTAGATCAAAAAACAGACCGCGCACTTGCGCCAAAGACCGACAGGGTACTTCGTCCGAGTTTGCGAGAGGACAGGATAAAAACACTTTCGCGCTCACTCGACGGTATCGACAATAAATAAAAAATACTAGAAACACCAGAAATACGATACAATACATATATGGCCAACAACGCACAACCAACGCAAGATTTTGTCCCAGTCAAGGAAGTCCGTGACGGGGTGATTGTGCTCAAGGATGAATCTCTCTGCAAAGTAGTACTTGTGTCATCTATCAACCTCTCGCTCAAGTCATACGATGAGCAAAAGGCAATCCTCATGCAATTTCAAGGCTTCCTCAATGGGCTCGATTTCCCAATACAGATTTTGATACAATCTCGTAGGTATGATATACGCCCGTATTTGCTGTTGCTGGAAGGCCGCCTCAAGGAGCAAGAAGAGCCGCTCCTACAGACGCAGACACGCGAATATATAGAGTTTATTCGCTCATTCAATGAAAATGTGAATATCATGCGCAAAAACTTTTATGTAGTGGTGCCATATGTACCACCAATCGTAGGTGGGAGTAGCGGTATAATGGGCAAGATCACAAGTCTTTTTGGAGGAAAAGGAAGTACTCCTGTACAACTGCTCAAAGATTTTGAAGAACAACGCACCCAGCTCGAGCAGCGCGCATCTGTAGTAGAGCAAGGCCTCGGGAGACTCGGGGTAAAGACCGCAAGTCTCGGCACTGAAGAGCTCATTGAGCTTTTGTACAAAACATTTAACCCAGGAGAAAACGGTAGTGGGGTAAAAATGTCACAACAATAGTATAGCTACACCACAAAATGTAGTATTGGTGCTATACTTATACCAATATGGGACTTTTTGGTAGCGACAAAAAACAAAATTCTGGCGGCAAGCAATTGCCAATACTGCCGACAGACCTCTACTCCTCTGCAACACTTGAATTGCAGGATCTTATTGCGCCAGAAGCCCTCGAGATAACCCCAAAGTGGATATATCTCGGCGACAAAATTGCGCGGACTTTTTTTGTACTCTCATACCCGCGGTATCTTTCAGACAATTGGTTTACCCCGATCATTAACCTCGACAAAATTTTTGATGTCGCGATTTATATAAATCCGATCCCCACACAGGAGCTATTAAAGCACTTCCAAAAAAAGATTGCTGAAGTCGAAAGTCAGATCATGGAGCGCCAAAATAAAGGGCTTGTGCGCGACCCAGTACTCGACACAGCGGCACAAGACCTCGAAGAGCTCCGCGACAACCTCACCCAAGCGCAGGAAAAGATGTTTGATGTGGGTGTATATATTACTGTCTACGCAGACAATGACACAGAGCTCTTTAGATCTGAAAATGAGATCAAGAGCGTACTCGAATCTCGTATGATCTATATCAAGCCATCACTCTTCCAGCAAGAAGATGGCTTTCGCACGGTGTCTCCATTTGCAAAAGACATGCTGGGTGTCACCCAGAAGCTCAATTCTGAGCCGCTTTCGAGTATTTTTCCATTCGTATCTTTTGACCTTACTTCAGATACCGGTATTCTTTATGGAGTCAATCGCCACAATTCAAGCTTGGTGATTTTTGATAGATTCTCGCTTGAAAATTACAACTCTATTATCTTTGCAAAATCTGGATCTGGTAAATCCTACGCCACAAAGCTCGAGATCATCCGCACGCTCATGTTTGAGACAGAGGTCATCGTGATAGACCCAGAGCGCGAATACGAATACCTCGCAGAAGCTATAGGGGGGAGATATTTCAATATCTCGCTTTCGTCAGATCACCACATCAATCCTTTTGATCTCCCAGTACCACGCGAAGACGAATCTCCAGAAGATGTGCTTCGATCTAATATCATCAACCTCGTCGGCCTTTTCCGTATTATGCTTGGAGGGCTTAGCCCAGAGGAAGACTCTATCGTGGACCGTGCAATCACCGAGACCTATGCGCTCAAAGACATCACTGCAAATTCAGACTTTGCCAATGTAGAGCCACCACTCCTTTCTGATTTTGAAATGGTACTCTCTGGTATGGAGGGGAGTGAGAGTATCCTCACCAGACTTACAAAATATACCAAAGGCTCATGGTCAAACTTTATCAACCAGCCGTCCAATGTAGATATAAACAAAAAGTTTATTGTGTTCTCTGTGCGCGACATGGAGGATGATTTGAAGCCTGCAGCGATGTATATCGTGACGCACTTTATATGGAATGCAGTGCGCCGTGCGCCAAAAAAGCGCTTGCTCATCGTGGATGAGGCATGGTGGATGATGAAAAGCGACGACACTGCGTCTTTTCTATACAGTATTGCAAAGCGAGGGCGTAAATACTATCTCGGGCTTTGTACTATCACCCAAGACGTGGGCGACTTTATGAAATCTCCATACGGAGTACCTATTGTGACCAACTCCTCAATACAGCTCCTCCTCAAGCAGTCGCCGACTGCTATGGAAGTTTTGCAAAAAACCTTCAATCTCACAGATGAAGAAAAATACCTCCTCCTTGAATCAGGAGTCGGAGAGGGGATATTCTTTGCGGGGCTCAAACACGTGGCTATCAAGATTATTTCTTCATATACCGAAGATCAGATTATTACCTCAGACCCAGCCCAGGTGCTCGCTATCAAAAAAGCAAAAGAAGAATTCCGAGAGCAGCGCAAAATCTAATATAGCTCATATTTGAAATACAAATTGTGGTATACTAATACACATGAAAGTAGCCCTGTATACTGCGATAACTCTAATATGTTGTATTCCTGTATTTGCTCATGCGCAAGACGCAGGTATCGATACTCGTACCGATGTTCTCTGGGAAGCTGTAGACTCGCATACTCCACCCTTTTACAAGGGTAAAGCTCTCCCAAGTGATGAGGGGTATATTCGCGCTGTGGCGATAAGTAATAGTTTCAACCCGAAGACCACTACCTATACCTGGACTCGTAGCGGCAAGACGGTTCCAAAAGCTAGCGGGCTCGGTAAAAATTTTTTCATGTTCAAACATGATATTTTTACAAATATAGAAAGCGTGGGTGTAGGGCTCCGTGCAGGGGGGAATATTAGTGATAGTTCTGCGAGTACTAGTATTGTTCCGGCTACCCCTTCTATTGTTGTCTATGAAAAGAGGGATGGTTTTATAGATTATAATCATGGGTATACTACAAATTTTGATCTCAAATATGCAGGTACTACACTTCGCGTAGAGCCGTTTTTCTTTTCAATACCAAAAAATCCACTCAATGATTTGAGTATTAGTTTTAGTCTTGGGGGCGATATACCAGATACACAACGAGTACTTGAAATTCCTATTATAAAGCCAGATAGTGGTGGGACGTCACTCCTAAAAAGTGTAATACAATCTAAAAATAGTAATTGGCAATCTGCAAGCCTTACGACACAAATCAACTTTTAATATATGAAAAAATTTTTTACTACAGCAATTTTTTTATTTACTATACTTTTCGCAAGACAAGTATTTGCTGAGTGTACGATATCGGCCACATCAAAGACAGACAAAATATTAGCTTCAGCTACAGGCTGTCCTGTGCTTACTGGAGATGAACGGTACAGAATTGTATTTACCTCACGACCAATTAGTAAAATGGTACCCGCAGAATATATATATGGGGGAAGCCCGACTGTACAAGTCTCTGAGGCTGCTGTAGGGAATCCGACGACAACATTTGAATCAAAATTAAATGCAAATATATTTAATCTTTTTTATTTGTATAAATTTAAAGATGCAAAAGAAAAAAATATAGCAAACGGAACTCAGATTTTGAAAGAAATTCCATATGTACCTACGACAGTTTTTGAAAAATTTACTATAGGCCCCAAAGATACTGATGGAAATACATTGATAACAGGCGGTGCGACAGGGGCTATTGGATTTGATATAGGAATCAGTGAAAAACCTGATTACTCAAATCCATTACCACCAAAGTTTTTAGTAGAATCAAAAGATGTCGTTGCGGGAAAATTTAGTGTAAAAGTCCCTTATGATAAGTTTTTTCCAAATGTAGGAAGTATTTATTACGCAAAACAGATTGCTAAATTCCCAACAAATACAGCTGGTGTACTATCAAGTACTACAGACCCGGCATTAGCTGTCCCTGTAAATGCTATCTATGGCTCCAACATCAAACAGCAAGCCTCGGATCTCGAAGAAAAAAGTTACGGCCTACTTTCTTCAATCCCAGACAAAGATGGAAAACCATCACTCACATTCTACGATCCAGGATCAAAAATATGTACACAACAAAAAGGACTCTGTAGCTTCTCCGAAGTTCTCAACTTCGTCATAAAAATAGCAATAGGACTTGCAGTGGTTGCACTCGTCATACGTATCATGTACCAAGGCTTTATATACATGACATCCGACATACCAGGAGTCAAACTACAAGCAAAGGGGAGTATTATGGACATGGCACTCGGCCTCCTCATAGCGCTCGGCTCATGGGTTATATTAAATACTATCAATCCTACGTTGGTGAATAATACGCTGAGTATAGATGAGGTGACGGTGCATTCAATACGCCTTACAGATGCTGAGGTAAAAGAGCGTTTGGGAGCTATAACGCTCGGAAAAGTTCCAGCGCCCAATGCACAGCAATTGAACACAGGGGCTAAATTAAAACCTAGTATCACATGTTATTTTGCTCCAATCGAATCTGAATATGGAGGCTCAAAAAAGGTGGATATCAAAAGCCCAGGTGGAGGAACACTTGTTTCTGCAAATGAAAACTTCTTTAATGCTGTAAAAATAGAAGGTAGTGGAAAGCTTGCCGACGGTAGAATAATAAATATCCAAAACGACAAACAGCAATACTCAGTTGTTGCGAGTCCAAACGGCGCGTATGGACCACTGGTACCGATGCGATCTCTAGCGGTAGACAAAAACAAGATAGCTCCTGGATCAGAGGTGTATATTCCGTACTTTGATAAAAAACAAGTTACTTACTACGAGGGTTCAACAGTAAAAACAATGACACATGACGGTTTATTTTATGCAGTTGATGTAGGCTCTGCTATTTTAGGTGATCACCTGGATGTATATAGAGGGTTTGGAAAAAAGAATGAACAATGTGAATTCGGAGGGGGGACAACTTCAGACAAAAAATACTTAGATATTGTGATTCGAAGAAAGGGTAAATAGTTTTTAAAATAGCCTATATCTAGTATACTGATAGTATGAAAAAGTTCTTGGTTTGGACTATACTACTTTTACTTATTGCATTTGGTGCATGGTGGTTTTTTGCGGTGCGAGGTACCGGCAAAAGTATCCCACAGGCAGCTCGCGAAGTATCCTTTCCACTCGTGGGTAATGTTATGAATCGTATTACCGGGTCTGGTAATGGGTATAATCCAGACTCTGAAGGTCTTTCGCCAGATGGGGGTGTTTTGCCTGCTACAAAAAGCCCGCAAGAGCGCCTCGAGCAGATAGTGCCTACGCCTATAGCAGGGTACACTGTATTTACCGCGCAAAAACTTTTGGCAAATGTCACTGATGTATCTACAAAAACAGCTACGTCTCCGGGTAGTGCAGTTACCCCAATAGTAACTACCACAACAACCAAAACAGATTTTTCAACAAACAAATATATACGCTATGTAGACAGAGGTAATGGCTATGTATATGAAATAGCAAATGATGCCACCCCGATACAGATTAGTAATATTACTATTCCAAATATATATGAAGCATTTTTTGCGGATACTGGTAAAAAAGTATTTTTACGGTTTCTTCGAGATGATCAAAAAACCATAGCGACATTTGCAGTGCCGATTCCAGATGCGAATATAGATGGTTCAAGGTCACAACTATCGGGCTCATTTTTGCCGGACAATATACAGAGCTTTGCGGTGAGTCCAGACACAAAACTCCTCGCCATGCTTGCGCCCAATGGAGCAGGGGGGAGCGTGCTTACTGTTGCAGACACAAACAACAGGTCACGAAAAGATATTATGAATAATACCTTTAGAGATTGGCTTATATCGTGGACAAATCAAGACAGAGTGAATGTGCAGACAAAAGCTGCCGGTACAGTAGAGGGGTATTTTTATGGAATTTTACAAGCAGATGTTCGACTGAAAAAAGCTGTGGGAGGTGTTCTTGGGCTTACTGCATCGGTATCTCCAAAAGGAGGATATGTTCTATATAGTGAGTCTACACAAAATGGATTTTTAACGAAAGTACTCAATACAAACACACAAAAAACAACAACTCTTGCGATTAGATCTCTTCCTGAAAAATGCACATGGACTAGTAATGAAGATTTGCTCTGTGCGGTAACTCCTGATTTACCAAAAGCTGTGTACCCAGATGGCTGGTATGCAGGATTAGTACATTTTAATGATTCTTTGGTGCGTATTAATCCAAACTCTGGTTTTCTTAGTACACTATATGATGGCACTCAAGATTTTGATGCAATAATGCTTCAATTTGATGAAGAAAACAATCAGTTATACTTTATAAATAAAAATGATAGTAGCCTATGGCGTTTAAATATGTAGTATATGAAAAAGATACTTTTTGCTGCGGTAATATTTGTCTGTGTTTCTTTTGCAAAGCAAGCTTTTGCAGCCTGTGAGATAACGACAACTCCCAATATATCAAAAAATACCGTGCTTGTTTCTGTAAAAGGATGTCCCGCTCTTGCTGGAGATACACGCTATCGTGTACTTTTTACTACCACAGGAAAAACACTTGCAACAATGGACCCAAATGAATATACCTATGGTAGAGGGAGTGTATATCAACTCTCAGATTCGATAGATAAACCTGATTTTAGTGTGACATTTGATGCAACTAAAAATTCAAATATCTTTACATTGCTTTCTGTGTACACAATGAAAAACACAGCCGATACAGATGTGAAAAATGCAACTCCTGTTGTAAAGGATTTCTCGTACGTGCCAGCTGTGACATTTAAAAAATTAATCATCAGCGCAAAAGATGGCGCTGGTAATGTTGTTATTTCTGGTGGTATCGAAGGTTCTATTCGAGCAATGAGTTTGGAGATAAGTCAGACTCCGCTCCCAGCCGGATCAAAAGATTTTGCAGGCACTCCGGTAATCAAGCAAATACCGCAGGAAAAAATAGACCCTACAACAAAAGCTTTTTCTATTACTGGGCTATATGCAAGCTTTTTTCCAAACCCTGGAAGTACGTATTATGTCAGACAAGTAGCGACATATGACAAGATAATAGACAAAGACCCTATAGTGGTAGCCGCAAATGAAGTTTATGGCTCCAACATCAAACAGCAAGCCTCGGATCTCGAAGAAAAAAGTTACGGCCTACTTTCTTCAATCCCAGACAAAGATGGAAAACCATCACTCACATTCTACGATCCAGGATCAAAAATATGTACACAACAAAAAGGACTCTGTAGCTTCTCCGAAGTTCTCAACTTCGTCATAAAAATAGCAATAGGACTTGCAGTGGTTGCACTCGTCATACGTATCATGTACCAAGGCTTTATATACATGACATCCGACATACCAGGAGTCAAACTACAAGCAAAGGGGAGTATTATGGACATGGCACTCGGCCTCCTCATAGCGCTCGGCTCATGGGTTATATTAAATACTATCAATCCTACGTTGGTGAATAATACGCTGAGTATAGATGAGGTGACTATAGTTAAACTCAAAGATTTAGGTACAGATAATCCACCAAAACCAGGAAGTGCAGGTTCTGGAAAAGGTGGTACAGGATATGATTTTTCAAAAATAGTGTTTCCTGCAGGCGTACAATGTCCTGGTAAGACAGGTGGCAAGGGGAATGTTCGTGATGTGGCGCTCAGTTTTTTGAATCATGCAACGTACAATCAGGATTTACGCGGCACTCCTGCTCCTGGTGGACACCTATATATAGACTGTAGTTCTTATGTAAACACAGTCCTCACTTGTGCAGGTATTACTCCTAAGACAGAGGCATATACTGGAGATATGGCTGCAGCTGGTGTTGCAGTAGGTACTGTTGAGGTAAAAAATGGCGAGGGTTATGTAAACGGGCAAAAATTAAAACCCGGAGACCTGGTAGGTGTTCGTTCTGGAGGTGAAGGCCACGTATGGATTTATATAGGTAATGGTGAGGTGATTGATTCCCAGGTAAGCGGATACACTGCTGGTAAGTCTGTTATCAAAACAAAAACTTTAAGTAAAAGTATATACCCAAAATTAGAGCCACTTAACTTTATTACAAGACAGTAACAGAACTCTTTTCTGTAGCAAATTTCTTTCTAAAGTATAACTCTTGCCCAATTGAAAATAGATTTGCAACTACCCAGTAGAGTGCTACTGCGGCTGCAAGCTTGCTCGCAATAAGGATGATGATGATAGGGAGTACATATCGAGTCTGTACGCTCATACTTTTTGCCATCTGCCCTTGGAAGCCAGTATCGGTAGAAGGCTGCACTGGAGTGAGAAATGCTTGTACTGCTTGGGTGAGTCCTGCAAGGATAGCAAATGGGAGAAAAGGCTTGGTAATATCGAGTATGCCGAGGAGCATATTGTGAAGTCCTTCAGTACTGAGGAATGAGTAGAGGTGCTCTGGCTGATTGATACCACTGCGAAGTGTATAGTACAGCCCAAAAAGGATAGGAAGCTGAATAAGGAGAAAAAGACATCCAGAAAAAGGATTCATCTTTTCGTCTTTGTAGAGATCCATAGTTGCTTTTGCTTCTGCCTGCTTGTCGAGCTTTTGGGCTTTGATTGCGGCAAGCTTTGGGGCGAGCGCACGCATTTTGTACTGGCTAATTACCATTTTTTTACTGAGCGGGAGGAGGAGTAGTCGGATAAGGATAGTGAGCAATATCACTGCAAGTCCCACATCGTGCGCGGTCACGTACTGTGCGAGAAAAACAAGCGTATTATAAATAGGCTGATATATAAATGTAATCCATAATGTATGCATAGGAAGTATTGTACAGACAAAACACTACTATGCAAGTTATTTGCGTGATACAATATATATGTGCAATTTTCATATACTGCAAAAACAAAAGAGGGTGCGACACTCAAAGGGGTAGTGAGTGCTGCATCTCGTGCAGAGGCAATATCTACACTCCGCGCAGATCATATTATCCCTATCGACATAGAGGTGAAGTTTAGCTTCTCTCTTGCAAGTCTGTTGCCAGGGCGAGTCACACTTGCAGAAAAAATCTTATTTACAAAAAACCTTGCAGGAATGCTCGCTGCAGGACTCCCACTTTCACGCGGCCTTCAGGTGCTTATCAAGCAAACCCATGCGCCAGCATTTAAAAAAGTCATAGAGTCGCTCCTTACAACTATCGACACTGGTGGCACACTTTCAGACGCACTCGAAAAGCACCCAAAGGTATTTTCAAAATTCTTTGTTTCTATGGTGCGCGCTGGAGAAGAGTCTGGTGGACTACCAGGAGCACTCAAAGAAGTAGGCGAGAACCTCGAAAAAACCTATACAATCAATCGTAAGGTAAAAGGTGCGCTCATGTACCCGGCGATTATTGTTGGCGCAATCGTACTTATCGCGATACTGATGTTTATCTATGTGGTGCCGACACTCATCAAGACCTTCAAAGAGCTTGGCGCAAAGCTCCCTACATCGACTCAGATTATTATTTGGATTAGTGACTTTGTTTCAAATCATACCGTATTACTACTAGCCTTTATTATTGCTATTGTCGTAGCACTGCAGGTACTCTGGACACTCCCAAAAACACGTATCGCATTTGACTGGCTTTCTATTCGTCTCCCAGTGATCAAAGACATGCTCAAAGAGCTCTATACAGCCCGCGCTGCCCGTACACTTTCGCTCCTGCTTTCCTCTGGGGTCAATATCTCACATGCTATAGCTATCACGAGCGATGTCCTGCAAAATAGCTATTACAAAAAATCTCTTGCAGAGGTCGCTATTGCAATAGAAAAAGGTGAACCAATTGCAAAAGTATTTATTGCAAATGAGCAACTGTACCCAGTAATGATGGGAGAGATGATAGCAGTAGGGGAAGAGACTGGAAAATTGCAGAGTATGCTCCTCGACGTGGCGACATTTTACGAAGGCGAAGTTGCGGCAAAGACAGCAAATCTCTCGACTATAGTAGAGCCAGTACTTATGATATTTATTGGAGCAGCTGTTGGATTTTTTGCAGTGTCGATGCTCACGCCTATGTATTCGATAATGGATTCTATCAAATAGTATGACTACTACAAAAAGAGGATTTACCCTTATCGAAATGCTCATTGTACTTGCAATAGTCGGTGTACTTTCTGCTATTTTTACACTGTCGTTTTCAAGATTTCGTTCGGCACAGATACTAAAAAACACTATGGATAGCACGCTCTCACTTTTGTATGAAGCTCGCAGTAATACGATTTCTGGGCTTAATAATTCGCAATACAGTGTACGCTTTGAAACAAACCAAGCAATCCTCTTTAAGGGTACTTCGTACAATAGTGGCGATGTGACCAATAAAATAAATGTGTACGATACTGGGGTAACCGCTTCAAGTATTGCACTTTCCGGAAGTGCGACGCAGGTATCATTTACCCAGCTCTCTGGCACTGCGAGTGCTTTTGGCACAATCACGCTCAGTGGGCCAAATGGTACTACAAAGATTATTACTATTGATGCGAGCGGCTCGATAAGTCACAACTAATATGCAGATTTTTCAAAGAAAAAATAAAAAACAAAATGGATTTTTTCTTATAGAGGCTGTCATCGCATCGGCAATAGTCGCGACGACGCTCGTGATGATGCTCGGCGCTATTAGTAATGTTGTTGCAATTTCAAAATATTCTTTACAAAAAACACAAGCCTCATATTTGCTCGAAGAGGGCGTAGAGGTTGCAAAGCTTTTGCGCAATCAATCATGGGCAAATATTTCTGGACTTACTAACGGTACAACATACTATATGTCGTGGAGTGGGAGTGCGTGGAGCTATACGACTACAGCTCCTGGTACTGCGACAGGTATATTTACTCGCAGTATCGTATTTTCTAGTGTCTCTCGCGATGGGAGCGACAATATCGTAGCAAGTGGCGGCACTGTAGATGCTGGTACACGTCTTGGGACTGTCACGGTATCGTGGAGCCAAAACGGTACCCCAAGAACAGATACATTGCAATTTTATATAACAAGTACACCGAGTATATAATATGAAAAACACATTTTTTACAAAAGGAAATTCACTTATCGAGCTCATTGTGTATCTCGCAATATTTTCTGTGCTTTGCTTGGTGATTATCAGATCGCTTGTCACTAGTATGACAGTCTATGGGCAGTCCCAGGGGTATCGTAAAATCCAAGAGCAAGGTGCTCTCGTGATGGAGCGTATTACTCGCGAAATACGCCAAGCGACAAGTGTGACAGGTACATACAATACAAGTCCTGGAAACATTACACTTACCGGCAAGGATATATCTGGGACTGTGCAGACAATAGCTTTTTCTATGTCGAGCGGCAAGGTATGGGTATCATTAAATGGTGGTGCACTGAGCCCGCTAACTGCTGGTAATATTGCGCCATCGAGTTTAATTTTTCGACCAGTAACAACAAGCAAGCGCACTGCTATCAAAGTAGAGTTAATTCTCACCACGACGAGTGGCGCAAGTATAACAGCTCCATTTCAAACTACCGTATTTCTACGAGGCAAATAATATGCAGCATTTTATATTTACAAAAAAAATAAAAACAAAAGGTAATGTAATGATTATCACGACATTGCTTTTTGTAGCTATCACTTTGTCTATTTCTCTTGGATTGGTACTTCCAGTAATAAGTGCGTATACAGATGCAAAGACTGCGACCAAAACAAAAGCAAGTTATGCGCTCGCAGAGTCTGGTGTCGAGGATGCGTACTATCGTTTGTATAACAATAAAAATGTCGCAACATCAAATACGCTCGTACTCGGTAGTGCGACTGCGACGACCGCGGTCACCGATATTACAAGTACACAAAAACAAATAAAAAGTATTGGTGTGCTCTCGAATCTCAATCGTATTGCAACCGCAAAAGTCTCAAAGGCAGCAACGGTGAGCTTCCCTTACGGGGCGATAGTAGGTACTGGGGGGCTCAGCATGGAAAATAATCAGACGCTCACGGGCAGTGTATTTTCAAATGGGCCTATCTTTTTAAATGTAGACAATAGTGTCAACATCACAGGGTCTGCAACCTCTGTTGTATCTATTACTGGGCAAAATTCAGGTCGTCCTATCAATATAGGTACTGGTGGTAGCGGCACTGCGTGGGCGCCAAGTATTAGTAATACTACATCTACTGGTATTATGTACTGTACGACCGGCTCAGGCAACAATAAAGCTTGCAACACCACACTTGGCACTCCGCCAGTGCAGCCAATGCCTATTGCAGATGCGACAATCGCCGACTGGAAAACTCAAGCATCAAGTACTGTGATAAATGGTAATACCACGTATTCAGCGGCAGATATAACCATCCCCCTCAAAAAATAGTAGGCAATCTTACTGTAGATGGTGGTCGCAGTGTGTATCTCACTGGGCCTATTTGGGTCACTGGTAACCTTATTATTCCAAACGGAAAAATGTATATCGACCCTTCATATGGTACAGGGAGTGTTGCGGTGGTTGTAGATGGATATATTTCTACAAATAGTGCGACATTTGGAGGGACAGGTGCAGCGAGTAGTTATATTGTCTTGGTGAGTACTTCTGACTGTCCTGCAAGCGGCTCGTGTGGTGGTAATCCTGCTGTCTATGTACAAGGAGGTAGCAACTGTCCAAATGGTGGTACTGCATGTACGGTGGCACTTGTTGCACAAAACGGTACAGTGAAGATACATAATAACCAAATCGCACAGCAAGCGACAGCAAAAAAACTAGAGCTATACGGTAGTATCGGCCTCAACTACAGTACAAATCTCGCAACGCTCACATTTGCAAAAGGTACTGGCTGGAGCGTATCGTCATGGCAAGAAACAGCAAATTAGCCTCGAATACTCGTATGATATACTAGTACTATGTTACTAGTCGCAAATTGGAAAATGGCACCAGACACTCTCTTGGAAGCGCTAATGCTTGCAAAAGAGACTGGCGCAACAGCCAAAAAAAATAAAATACCGCTTGTTATCTGCCCTCCCTATATTTATACACTGTCGCTCCAAAAAAAGGTGGCATTACTTGGTGTACAGGCAGTCTCGCCATATATCGATATGCCACACACAGGGGAGATAAGTCCTCGCATGCTCCAAAAAATAGGCGTGTCCTATGCGATAGTTGGCCACTCTGAGCGACGCCAGAGCTTGTATGAAAACAATACGAGTATTCAGCAATCAGTAGTACACCTCACCGACAAAAAAATTACTCCTATCATTTGTGTCGGAGAGCAGACTCGCGATAGCAAAGGCGCATATCTTGATTTTGTAAAAGAGCAGATTACGAGTGCGCTCATGCTTCTGCAGAAAACAAAAATAAAAGATGTGGTATTTGCATATGAGCCAGTCTGGGCTATCGGCAAAACTGCTACTCGGCCAGCGACGCCAGTAGAGTGTCAAGAAATGGTGATTTTTATCCGCAAGACCATTGCAGATATTGCAGGAGACAAAGTCGCCGCAAAGGTGCAGGTGCTCTATGGGGGATCAGTGGATGAGGAAAATGCAAAAAGCTTTCTGACAGAAGGTGCTGCAGATGGGCTCCTCGTAGGGAGAGTAAGTACTGATATGAAAAAGTTTACAAAGTTAATGCAGTCAATTATTTAATATATGAAATCAATTCAAGAAGCACTAATTACAAAAGGAATGCGTGTGATTGTACGCGCAGACTATAATGTCCCGACAAAAGGTACAAAGATCCTCGATACACGCCGCATTGAAGCGAGCTACAAGACGATAGATTTTTTGCTCAAAAAGGGTGCATCTATAATATTGATTTCGCACAGCAAAGAAGCGACACTTACCCCGGTCTTCAAATTCCTTCAGAAAAAATACCCACAGATAAGCTTTGCAAAAACTATAGAAAAAATTCCTACAGAGATGAAAGCAAAAGACATAGTGCTTTTGGAAAATATCCGCCAATATCCTGGGGAAGAGGTAAGTGATGCTGCATTTATAAAACAGCTCGCAAGTTTGGGGCAGGTGTATATAAACGATGCGTTTTCTGTGAGCCACCGCAAGCATGCCTCTGTCGTAGGGATACCAAAAAAGCTTCAATCATTTGCAGGATTTTCATTTGCACATGAAGTCAAAAATCTCACCCTTGTAGACACTGATATCAAGCATCCATTTGTGCTCCTCCTCGGTGGGGCAAAGTTTTCTACCAAAATTCCGCTCATAAAAAAATTTATTGAAAAGACAGATTATGTCATCATCGCAGGTGCAATACTCAACAATTTCTACAAAGCAGCAGGTTTTGAGGTGGGCAAATCTGTAGTAGAAGAAGGCTATGACAAAGAAATAGTGAAGCTCCTCAAAAATGAAAAGATACTCCTCCCGGTGGATGTAGTGGTGCTCCGAGGTGATAAAAAAGTCACCACAACGCCAGACACATTAGAAAAGGGGGATATCATTTGTGATATTGGTACAGAGAGTACAAAGCTCATTGCAAATCTTTTAAGCCAATCGAAGCTCATTGTCTGGAACGGCCCGACTGGCTGGTATGAAAAAGGCTTTACAAAAGCAACAAAAGCTATCGCTGAGGCAGTAGCTATTGGCAAAGCTCGCGCTATAGTAGGAGGTGGCGACACTGGCCTCCTCGTAGAAAAGACCCTCGAAAAGACAAAAAACAAAAAAGTATTTGTCTCGACCGCAGGCGGCGCAACGCTCGACTACTTGGGAAATGGCACACTCCCAGGTATCAAAGCATTGGATCAAAAATAATTTTCTAAATAAAAATCCCTACAGTACTGTAGGGATTTTTATTATAGAGAGGCGCGGATTTTTTCTGCGAGAATTTCTTGTTGTCCATCCTCATATACTTTGTCTGCATGCCAGAGTTTGAGACCGTCTGCTTTGTAACGGGGGATCACATGTATGTGTGTGTGAAATATTACTTGCCCGCCAGCTTCTTCGATATTGGTATGGATATTTATCCCTTCTGCTTGTACTGATTGTGTGAGCGCATTTGCAATCTTTTTTGCAACTACATATAGGTGGCCGACTGTTTCATTAGGAGTAGTGAGAATGTTTCTCGCATGTACTTTTGGTATTACGAGCGTATGCCCAAAATTCACTGGATGTAGATCCAGGAATGCAAGACAAATATCGTCTTCGTAGACCTTTGTGCACGGTATCTCGCCATCAATAATTTTCTCAAATACTGTTTTTTCCATAAACACCATTGTACTATTTGGCACCTATAAATGCTACAATCTAGGTCTATGACCCCGCTTGAGCTCACAAATCTGCTTATTTCACGACTTAATCTTTCAAAAGAAGACGAGCTCAGTTTTTTGAATCCCGCATATATGCTGGCAGATGTATTCCTCTTTGAGGATATGAAGCGGGCTTGCGAGCGTATATATGCTGCAGTGAAAGGGGGTGAGGAGATCGGCATCTATGCAGACTATGACTGCGACGGTATCCCGGGTGCGGTGGTGCTCGTAGACTTTTTCAAGATGCTAGGGGTTTTAGAGCATGTGCATGTGTACATCCCAGATCGGCATGATGAGGGCTATGGCGTGAGCAATCTCGGCCTTAATACCCTCAAAGCAAAAGGTGTGTCGCTCATCATCACGGTAGATATGGGTATCACCGCTATCAAAGAAGTAGAGTATGCGCGCGAGCTTGGGATAGAAGTGGTAGTCACCGACCACCATGCAGGTATCGCACCCGAGAAAGGTGGGCACCCAAAAGCGTATGCAATCATTCATCCAGAAAAAAGCTCGTACCCGAACCAAGTACCTTGTGGAGCGGCTGTCGCTTTTTATTTGGTTGTAGGATTTTTGGAATTGTATAGAAAAGAATTTGGGATAATAGAAGGAGCTGAAAAATGGCTGCTCGACATGGTAGGCTTTGCGACACTTTCTGATATGGTGCCACTCGTAGGGGAGAATAGAATGCTCGTGAAATACGGCATGATGGTACTCCAAAAAGCGCGCCGTGTAGGACTTCGGACGCTCCTTGTAGAAAATGGTGTATCGCTCACAAATCTCACAGAGACAGATCTCACCTTTACTCTCGCGCCGCGATTGAATGCTGCGTCTCGTATGGCAAGCCCCGTACTCGCATTTGAAATACTCTCCACAGACAGCGCAACACGTGCGCTTGACCTCGCAAAGGAACTCCAAAAAATAAATGATGAACGCAAAAAGCTTGTCACAAAAATCACGAGAGAAGCGCATAGCAGACTCGACAAACGAGAGCTCCCCGACATAGTGGTAGTAGGCGATCTCTCCTGGCGGCCAGCAGTGCTTGGGCTCGTCGCAAACAAACTCCAAGAAGCCTACGGCAAAAGCTTTTTTGTATGGGGTGAGGCAGGTGATGGGGTGATCAAAGGCTCATGTAGAATGCAGGACGTGCACCATGCAGCGTATCTTTTCCAGGCACTCCCAGAGGGGGCACTCCTTCATGCCGGCGGACACCAAGCAGCAGGGGGATTTGCAGTAGCTAAAGACCGCATACATTTTTTTGAAGAAGAATTAAACAAAGCTATAGCAGTAGTCGGGCATGTGCCTGCAGAAAAAGCTGGGTACGACCCTATAGAACTCCCTGTAGGATCTGCTGGTGTACGGCACCTCCAGGCAGTACGCGCTTTTGCACCATTTGGCGTGGGCAACCAGGAACCTGTATTTGTATTCAAAAACGTAGACATAGTATCTACCAAGATGTTCGGCAAAAACAAAGAGCACATAGAATGCACTATCAAAGACACTACTGGCTCTGCTATCGCATTTACTTTTTTTGCGGATGAAATTTTAAAAACTCGCCTCATCGCCGGTGCACAAGTATCGCTCACAGGTACTCTTGAAGCTGGCTGGAAGGGCGGCGTGCGGGTGCATATAAAGGAAATAATTGGATAAATTTGCTATACTGTCTACCATGAAAACTCAAATCCACATATATACAGACGGCTCATCTCGAGGGAACCCTGGGCTCGGCGGCTGGGCATATGTCGCTATTGTGGAGGCTGATGGAAAAGAAAAAGAAGTCTTTGAAGGAAGCGGCGCTCCAGCAAAAGGAGTACTCGCTACGAACAACCAAATGGAGCTCGAGGCTGCAATACAGGGACTTCGTTTTGCAAAAGAAAAATACCCAGATGCACACGTCACTATATTTGCAGACAGTGCATATGTGCTCGGGGGGCTCAAAGGCTGGCTCGACAATTGGGTGCGAAATGGCTGGAAAACAAGCACAAAAAAGCCGGTAGAGAATAAAGAAAAATGGATAGAGCTTATGGAGCTCCGAGATTTCTTTGGTACTCGCGCAGTGTATACAAAAGTCCAAGGCCATGCGGGAGACGAATACAATGAGCGCGCCGATGTACTCGCAGTAGAGGCAGCCCTTCGGGAATAATATGATAGAAGCTATCGCCCTCAGTATCACGCTCGGTGCAATAGTCTTCTACAAGACGCAAAATTTTCTCCTCCTCTCTATACTATCTCTTGCAATACTTTTTGCAGGAGTTTTTTATTTTAAAACTAAACGCGGATTTTTGATGGCAGGTATTATTGTTGTATCAATTTTTATTGGCGCACTCTGTGTATGGAATGCGATACCTCCGGATGTGCAATTTGGGAAACAGACACTCCGCGGCACTGTCACTAGTGTAGATACCCGACTAGAAAAAGCCAATATCAATATACAGATAGGCACTGGAGAAACAATACGACTCCAAATCCGCGGAAATACAGCGCTCCTCCCAGGAGATACAATCACCGTAAAAGGTGAATTAAAAAAACCAGAAGACTTTGTCACAAATACTGGCAGAGTCTTTGACTATGATGGATATCTGCTTGCACGCGGGGTGGTGGGGATAATGCGGGAACCTACAATCTCTGATGTAGTGCCCTATACTGGATTTAGTATTACACGTATTGCGACGCGTGCGCGTCTCCGTATTGCAGGTATTTTTTCAGAGTACGTATCATTTCCATTTGAGGGTGCATTATCTGGTATGGTAGTAGGGTACCAGGGTGGGCTCACGAAAGACATGCAGGACCTTTTCAAAAATACCGGTACGCTCCATGCACTCGTGCTCTCTGGGTACAATATCACACTACTCATTGCTATATTTGCAGTATTGCTCCTCCCGCTCCCTTTCAAAATACGAATACTTATAACAGGTGCTGCAGTGGTCGCGCTTGTATTTATTAGCGGGGCAGGAGTCTCTGCAATCCGCGCGGGGATTATGGGAAGCATTGGACTCTTGGGGCTCTTTAGTGCGCGTACCTATAGCGCGTGGCGGGCGCTGATCATCGCATATCTCGTACTCTTTTTTGTTTCACCATTTGCATTATTTTCAGATCCTGGATTTCAGCTTTCATTTATCGCAAGCTTTTTTATGATCACTATACTGCCAAAAGTTTTAGAGTTACTTTCTTTTATTCCAGAAAAAAAGTTTCATTTGCCAATTCGCGAGATGGCCGCCCTTGGTTTCATATTGCCGATTTTTATGCTGCCCTATACGATGTACTTTTCGGGGCTTGTGCCGCTCTCGTCGCCATTTGCAAATATAGTTGTCGCTATTGGGGTACCTATTATCACCATCCTCGGTCTCATACTGCTTTGTATCTCATGGCTTACGCCGCTCGCAGCTATACTCGGCGCTTTTATTTCTTTTCTTGGAAACATGCTCCTCGCAATACTTACTTTTCTACTAAAAATCCCAGTACTTATGGTACCGGAATTTTCAGGATTTTTTATTTTAGGTATATATACAGTCTTTTGTATATTCTTTTTCAAAAAAGATATTAGGCTGTTTTGGTTGCAGCTACAAAGTATTGCTCAGCGACAGCCCAATTGATTTGGAGTAAAAAGTCTTCTACATATTTCTTTTTGCCTGAAGGGTGGTAGTCTGCGACATATGAGTGCTCCCACATATCGAGCGCTACTATTGCATGAGTACCTTGGAGCTGGCCGAGGTGTTGCTCGTCTACCCAGTGGAGTATGAGTGATGCTGTCACAGTATCGTAGCTAGTCATAGCCCAGCCGATACCGCGAGTGAGGGCGAGGTTTGTCATTGATTGCTTCCATGTATCGATTGATCCCCACTGTTTTTCTATTTGTGCAGAAAGCGTAGGCGCAGTGCCTTCAGTAGTCTCGAGCAAAAGCGCAAAGTACACTTCGTGGTTGCGCATACCATTGAATTCAAAAGAGAATCTGCGGTATAGCTCGCCGAGCTCATACGCTGGCGCCTCAGCATCTGCGAGGGCTGATATTTTTTCTTGTACTGCATTTGCATTTTTGACATAGCCGCTATATAGCTTGATATGCTCCGCCACACTTTCTGCGCCGATGCCTTGTAATGGTTTTAGGGTAAATGATTTTTCTGTAAACATATATAGAGTATACTACAAAATAATGGATAGAAAGGTTTTTAGTATAGCAGTACTTTTTGGCGCCGTATGCTTGCTCGGCATTGTATTTTTTACCCTACCAAAGGAGTCTATTTCTGGAACACTTGGAAAGGCTCGAGTGTATATGCTCGACATCGGCCAAGGGGATAGCTTCCTTGTAGTAGCACCAAATGGTGCCAAAATGTTGATCGATGCCGGCAAGGATGCAAAGGTCCTCACCGAGCTTTCAAAAATAATGCCTATAGGGGATAGATATATAGATGTGGTAGTAGCTACCCACCCCGATGCAGATCATATTGGCGGGCTTGTCTATGTATTACAAAAGTATGATGTAGGGCTGTATCTCACTTCACAGGTAGATGGCACGACCAAGATTTTTGAAAATGTAATGAGTGTACTCGAAAAGAAAAAAATCCCGAGCTACTACGCGCGCCACGGCATGCGTGTGTCGTTTGATCCAGTGGGGAGCACAGATCCGCAAGATCGTTTTGACATTCTTTTCCCAGACCGCCCGACGGAGCATTGGGAGACAAATAGTGCATCTGTAGTAGGGAAACTCTCTTTTGGTTCTCGTACTGCGCTCTTTACGGGCGACTCGCCGATATCTGTAGAAAAATATCTGGCGCAAGCTATCCCCAAGGTCCTCGATGTAGATATACTCAAGCTCGGCCACCATGGGTCCAAGACTTCGACCAGCGAAGA
>CAYVSW010000004.1:0-10903 GCA_964454285.1 uncultured Candidatus Saccharibacteria bacterium
GTATCGTAAACTGGGATCCAAAAGGCCAGACCACTATCTCAGACGACGAAATAGTATATGAAGCGCGCAAAGCGACTATGTACACATTCAAATACAGCCATGACTTCCCTATTGCAATCTCTACGACACGCCCAGAGACAAAAGTTGGTGATGTGGCTGTAGCAGTACACCCAAGTGATGATCGCTATACACAGTATGTAGGCCAGGAATACGATGCGGTATTTTGTGGTGTACCAATACATATCAAAATCATTGCAGATGAAAGTGTAGAAAAAGATTTTGGTACTGGTGCGCTCGGTGTCACCCCGGCGCACTCTATGACAGACTGGGAAATAGCAGACCGGCACGACCTCCCTCGCCCACAAGTAATCAACGAATACGCAAAGATGACAGTCGGCGACGAGCGCCTCATGGGTAAAAAAGTACTTGAAGCTCGCGAAGCTATAGTATCTTGGCTCCGTGAAGAAAATCTCATAACTGAAGAAAAAGAAATAGACCAAAATGTATCTACTGCAGAGCGCACTGGTGGAATAATCGAACCTTTGCCAAAATTGCAGTGGTTTATCAATGTAAACAAACCTATTGCGGCTCGCGATGACAAGACACTCAAAGAGCTCATGCAAGAAGCAGTAGGTGCGCGGGAGGATCAAATACAAATAATCCCCGAATACCTCGAAAAAGTGTATCGCCACTGGATAGACAATCTCCACGACTGGTGTATTTCTCGGCAGATCTGGTACGGACACCGTATCCCTGTATGGTACAAGTCGTGTAGCGAGATATATTGTGGTATAGAGGCACCTACCGATGGTGGTGATTGGGTACAAGACGAAGATACGCTCGACACATGGTTCTCTTCTGGTATCTGGACATTCTCTACGCTCGGCTGGCCAGAAAATACTGAAGACTTCAAGATATACCACCCTACGAGTGTCCTTGAGACAGGCTATGATATTTTACCTTTTTGGGTGTCCCGTATGATCCTCATGACTACATACGCACTCGGTACTACCCCTTTCAAGACAGTGTATTTCAACGGCCTCGTACGCACAGAAAAAGGCGAAAAGATGAGTAAATCTCTCGGCAATGCTGCTATGGACCCACTCGATATCGCAAAAGAATTTGGTACCGATGCTGGCCGCATGGCACTCATCGTAGGATCTACTCCAGGAATAGATACAAAAATCTCAAAAGATAAAATAAAAGGCTACAAGCTTTTTGCAAATAAGATTTGGAATATCGCTCGTTTTATTTTGACCAACACTACTGCGCTCGACCTCACTACTCCATATACAGCACAAGACACTGCTCGCTACGATGCATGGCGCGAAATACTTGCAGATATCACAAAAGATCTAGATAGTTTCAAATTCCACACTGCAAGCGAGGCCATCTATCACTACATGTGGGATACGCTCGCATCAGAGATTATCGAAGAGAGTAAGCCAATACTTGCGGGTGCAGATAGTGCTGCAAAAGCATCTCGTGAAAAATTGCTCTATATACTTCTTTCTGAATCAATCAAAACACTCCACCCATTTATGCCATTTGTTACTGAAGCAATCTGGGAAGTATTACCAGAAAAAGAAACACCACTTTTGATGGTGGCGCCATGGCAGAAACAATCATAGACAACCAGCAGGTGCTTATTGCTATTGTCACTGGGCTCGCACCGAGCCTAATCTGGATGTATTTTTGGATGCGCCGCGGTAGAGGTAATGGGCTACCTACCGGGCTTATTATATTTTGTTTTATCCTCGGCGCGCTGGCAGTACTTGTTGCCGCCCCACTCCAAGCAGCCACAAAAGGCATGTTTGACCACAACATCACGCGCATCGTAGCATGGGCAAGTATCGAAGAGATCCTCAAACTCCTCGCCTGCTCGCTCATAGCGCTCCATGGGGCATATAGCGACGAGCCTGTAGAGCCTGCAATGTACCTCATCGCCACTGCGCTCGGCTTTGCAGCACTCGAAAATATTCTCTATATTCTGAACCCTACCTACGGGCTCAATATCACAGCGAGCCTCCTCACTGGCGGCCTTCGTTTCTTTGGCTCTACACTTCTCCATGCGATATCGAGTTGCTTCATTGGTATATCTATCGGTCTCGCACCAAAAAACATGCGGTGGTTTTTTATTATCTTCGGTCTTGGTGGTGCGATTTTCTTGCATAGTACCTTTAATTTTTTTATACTAAAGAATACAGCAGCGAGCTTCCTTCAGATATACGGATATTTATGGATTGCTGCAATTATCAGTCTCCTTATTGTAGAAAAACTACATCGTCTTTCAAAAAATACTCAATAAAAAATTATGGCAAAACAATCTTTTTTCAAACGACTTACTGGCAACCTCTCACTCGATGATCTCGATGAAGAAATCGTAGAAGTGGAACCACAAAAAAAAATTACTATCACTCCTACTACATACGCAGATGACACAGAAGATATAGAAGAAGAGATCGGCGAACTCGCTATCGATATGCACGAGACTCCAAAAGAAATAGTCGTCCAAGCATTTATCGCAGGAGTACCAAATGAGCACCTCGGGGTGACTATCTCTCGCGACAGCATCACTATATCTGGCAAGCGCGAGGAATCAAAAGTCCACCACACTGCGACTACACACATCAAAGAGCTCTACTGGGGCGCATTTGAGCGTACTATCGAGCTCCCAGACGAAGTAGATGTAGATGCATCAGAAGCCCTCGAAAAGCACGGCATGCTCATCATCAAAATGCCAAAGATAGATAAAGGCAGGAAGACAACACTCAAAGTAAAGCCGTTGTAAAATAAGAAAAAACCTTCGTTATGAAGGTTTTTTCTTTGTGTGCTCAGAGCCAGACTTGAACTGGCGACATCTCCCTCTTCAGGGGAGCGCTCTACCAACTGAGCTATCTGAGCGAGCAAGGATCAAATGAGAGACGTGCTTTCATTATGTCCGAGTGAAGCGAAGACAAGCTATGCTTATCTGAGCAACTTGGTTTTGTCTAAAAGACTTTTATATACTATCAAATTTCTTGATTTTGAGCAATATCAGCCCTAATTTACAGTGGCTCTATATTCGTCTAAAATAGCCTTTATATTACTGAGGTCGGTCCCCCCTCCTATACCATCATATACACCCCCCATCTGGCCCAAAAATGGCTTCACAAAATATAGTGCACCAAAACCGACGAGGAGTATCACCACCCAATAGAACGCCCGGAGCGCCATCGCAATGCGTTGCGAGCTACGCATACGGATAAGTATTGCTGTATTTTCTGCTATTGCTTTTTCGAGCGCCTCGAGGCGGGCTTCTATGTTTGTATTAGGTTGTTGCTGGTCCATATGAATTCAAGTATACCATACGTGGTATACTACAAAAAGCTCTAATAATAGAGCTTTTTGGCTTCCATAGTTAAATGGATATAACAGTTCCGTCCTAAGGAGTAGTTGTACGTTCGATTCGTACTGGAGGCACAATTTATGCGAGCATTTTTTTGATGACGTCTTCTTGGAAACCTACTGCTACCTGGTCGCCAATACGGATCACTGGTACGCCGAGCTGACCTGTCATTTCTACCATTTCTGCACGCTTTTCTGCGTTTTCACCTACATTGTATTCGGTATAGGCGAGATTATGTGCTTTAAAAAACTCCTTTGCAAGGTTACAAAAATGACATGTGCTAGTGCTGTAAATGATTATTTCTTTCATATATATTTAGTATAGCATAGGTGCCAAGCTAGTGAAAACCCCCACGATCATGTCCCAAAAGCGCACTATACGTGATTTTGGGGCTTGTACTGGTGCCTCTATAGGAGTGGTGATTATCACCATACCTTCATTGGGCTTTACCAGTCTGTATTTGTCGCGGAGTGCTATCTCTGTGCCGAGTGGGGTTGCGAGGAGGGCTGTTTCTGCTTGGAGTTTTGCTTTTTTTTCTTCAAGCTTTATTTGGGCTTCTTTACCATGCTTTATACTGCGGCGCACCCCAATGTATTTTTTGGTGAGCGAAAATACCGATCCACATAATACACAAAAAAGCCCTATCAATACCAAGGTCTTTATGAAGCTTTTGAGCGAGATATAGTCTCTATTTCCAGCACTTTCTGATTTCATATAGATATGATACCATAGGTACATGTTATTCAATCAAAATCCAAAAAAAGTAGGGATGGCTTGGAAAATCTTTTCTATAGTTATTATCGTTTGTATGATAGTAAGCTTCCTCCCTGGGCTTTTTAGCTAATTACTCCTAAAAAATATAGGACTTATTCTCCAGATCGCATTACCTTTATGAATACATCATGAGGGATATGTAGTCGTGCATGCTCTGCCATCTTTTTCTTACCCTTCTTTTGTTTGTCGAGGAGTTTGTTTTTGCGACTCACGTCTCCACCATAGAGGTGCCCTGTCACGTCCTTGCGGAATGCTTTTAGTGTGCGCGATGCCACAATGCGGCCAAAGGCCTTTGCTTGGATTTTCATTTCTACTTGCTGGCGTGGCATGAGCTTTTCGAGCTTGTCTACAAAATCATCTGCTTCTTCCTGCATGCGCTTGCGAGAGATAATACGAGTAAATGCATGTTGCTCTTCGTCACCGATGATAATATCCATACGGATCACATCTGCATCGCGGGATTCTACTTGCTCGTATGCGATAGAGGCGTAGCCGCTGGTGATACTCTTGATCCCATCAAAAAATCCACGCATGAGCTCGCGAAGTGGCATGAGCGCAATCAATTTCATTCTCCCGTCTCCAAATTGCTCGAGCTCCTCTACTGTCGCCTCGTGGTCGTATAGAAATGGCATAAGCACGCCAGAGTATGACTCAGGGCTCAGTATAGATACACGTATCCACGGCTCACGTACGAGCGTGATGGTGCCATCATCAGGGAAAAGGTGGGGTGAGTATACAGAGATCATCTTGCCGCCTTTTACTGTCACTTCATACGTGATAGATGGGAGTGTCACGATAAGGTCGAGGTTGAATTCTCGGCGAAGTCGCTCGGTGATAATCTCCAAATGGAGCATACCGAGAAAGCCACATCTGTATCCGCGGCCGAGCGCGCCAGAGACCTCTTCTTCAAAAGAAAATGCACTATCAGAGAGGCGCAGTCTGCCGAGCGCCATACGAAGCTCATCAAAATTGTCTTGGCTTTCTGGATATATCGATGCCCATACCACTGGGCGAGGCTGTGTATACCCTGGGAGGGCTTCAGTCTTGCCTTTTTGGCTCACGATAGTGTCTCCTACAGAAGCAATACCAGGCTGCTTGATACCTGTCACAATGTAGCCAATAGTCCCCGATGGGAGTGCATCTTGCGGGGTCGGCTCTGGAGTAAATACACCGACTTCGAGCGCCTGGAAAGACTGCTCTGATGCTGCAAATTTGAGCGTGTCGCCTTTTTTAATACTACCATCAAACATACGCACAAAGACGATCACCCCTTTGTGGTTTGAATAGCTAAAATCAAATACGAGTGCTTGTGGTGCGGTCGCAAGAGAGACTTGTGGCGGCGGAATGCGCGCGATTATTTCTTCCAAAAGTTTTTCTACTCCCACGCCTGTTTTGCCAGATACTTGGATAATATCTTTTTCGTCCACATCGAGCAGGGTGCATATTTCAAATACAACCTCTTCTATCTTTGCATGTGGCGCGTCTACTTTGGTGATAACAGGGATTATTACGAGGCCACTTTCCTTTGCCATACCGAGCGTAGTGAGTGTCTGTGCTTGGACACCTTGCGTGCCGTCCACGAGGAGGAGTGAGCCCTCTACCGCTTTGAGTGCGCGCGATACTTCATATGAAAAGTCTATATGCCCAGGAGTGTCGATGAGGTTGAGCGTATACAGTTCTTTAGTGGCCCCATCCTGCTGGCTGGTGCCCGATTTGCCTACGTCGGCAAATCGCATCCTCACTGGCTGCATTTTAATAGTGATCCCCCGCTCTCGCTCGAGCTCCATAGAGTCCAGCACCTGGTCGCGCATTTTGCGGGCCTCTACGGTGCCTGTGACCTCCAAAAGACGGTCTGCAAGGGTGCTTTTACCGTGATCTATATGGGCTATAATGCTGAAATTACGTATTTTTGAGGGCTCCATCATACGTGGGCGATTATAGCACAAATTCTGACATTTTCTTCTTAAAAGCGATATAGAGCGACAATGCATTGATTATCTGCACGAGCGAGTATGCGGCAACGAGTGCAAAGACTTGGTTCTGCCCTTCAAAATTTCCAAAATGGAGAAATCCGTATATTACTGCCGGCATGAGAAAAAGTGCACATATATTTATTTTGAGAGGAATCTTTGTCTCGCCTATTGCATAAAATCCTCTCACGAGTACTAGTATCAAACTCTGTGCTGCAAATGATACAGAAAAAATAATGAGCGATATATATGTGATATGTATGTATTCTGGCGAGAAACGCCCACCACCGAGGAGTATTTTTATTGCGAGCTTACCGAGCACTATAGCACCCAGACATAGTGGAAGCGAGAGAAGTAGTATAGTACGCACGGTTTTATTGATTAACTGCTTGAATTCATCAAATCTCTTTTCTGCGAACATTGCAGAGAGTGTCGGGAAGCTTGCTACTGCGTATGAGATGCCAATGATCATCAGTGGTGTAGTCTGTATATTGTACGAGAGTTGAAAGAGCGACACCGTACCCACGGCAAGGAGTGATGCCCATGCGCTGATGATGAGAAATGATACAGCGTTTAGCGAGAGGCCAATAGTACGCGGGATAGAAAGCAATACTACGTCTTTTACAAGCTTTTTGTCTATTTTGTTTACAGACACAACCTGCGGCTCTACACCCATTTTTTTTAGTGGAGCATAGTGCGTGAGTAAATGTAGTATTGCACCTACTACTACACCAATTACTATTCCTAATACTCCAAATCTTGGTAGTAAAAATATAACACCAAAAAGTATACCGAGGTTATAAAATACTGGCGAGAGAGCAAAAGCAAAAAACTTTTTTTCTATCTGAGAAAATGTACCAAGCAGATTCGAAAGCCCAAGGAAAAATGGCGAGAGCAGCAATACTCGAGATACCTGCACAAAGAGTGCTGTATCGGAAACTCCAAAACCTGGCACGAGGAAATGTGCAAGATATGGCATAAGTACAAAACACAGTGCACACAACATAGCCATACCGTATAGATATACAGAAAGAATAGAACTCAAAAATGCATTGAGTCGCGCACTCTTTTCCCCATCTTCATTTTTTGAAAGTATCTTTGTGATAAATGGGATGAGTACCGTCATCGAAAAGAGTGACGCAAAAGATGCATAGAGAAAGTCTGGCAATTTGAACGCCGCATAGTACACATCGAGCGACGCAGATGGGCCCAAATTGCCTGCGAGCAATCTATCGCGAAGCAAACCCAAAAGCTGCGAGAGTAAAGAAAAAGCACCAAGAAGCAAGGCTGCTCGGTGCACGTTCTTTGTGTCCTTATTGAATATTGAGAATACTTTTGCGAACACGAATAGTTTTATTTTTTCTTAGTAGCGGGTTTTGGAGTTACAGGTGTTGCCGCAGGAGTTGCTGGTGCTTCTGCTGTTGCACCCATACCTGATTTCAATTTCTTGAGTACCTCATCGATACCATGTGTCTGTGGTGCGAGACTTTTTACCTGAGTAAACGCTTCGATAGCACGCGGCATATCTTTGTTTCCTACATAGAAATTGCCAAGTACGATATATCCAGATGGATCAAAAGGCTCTACTTGTGTATACGCAAGGAGCGCATCGCGAGCACCATTTGAGTCCCCATTTGTTTGCTTGAGCTGCGCTTTGAGCACGTACGCGTCAAGGTAGTTTGCCTTGAGCGCTATAGCATCTGCAATATGACCATATGCAGCAGTCGTATCACCAGTAGCAATAGAGATCTGTGCCAGTGAGAGCAATGGAAGTGGATTTTTTGGTGAATATTTTACAGCCTGTTGTACTGCCTGTGTCGCACTTTGTGCAGTCTCTGGTTTTTCTTTGTTTATAACAAGCTGGTATACCTGCGAGAGTGATAGCCAGTTGCCAGAATCTGTACTATCCCACGCCACTGCTGCTTGTGCTGATTGCTCTGCACCAGAGAAATATGCCTGGAGTGCTGTCTTATCTGGATTTTCTTTACGAGCTTCTGTACCAAACTGATTTACAAATAGATTTGTACGAGCTTGGAAATACACATCATTTGGAGAAAGCGCGAGTGCTTTTTCTACTTTTGATATTGCACTTGGTGCATCTTTTGCAAAGAATGCTTTGTTGTAGTAGATAGTACTCGCAAATTTATTTAGTGAAAAATACACCGCAGAGAAGCTTGTCATGATGGCTACAACAAGCACAAGAATAGCAATGAAGCTCGTGCGTGGGTCTTTGAGATAGTTGAATGTAAGCACCTGCTTTTTATCAGAGAGACTTGGCACTCCAGCGAGAATCCCTATAAAGAGGAATGTAACAATAAGGATAGTAAGCCCTGGAGTTGTAGTGAGCGCAAGGAAGAAGAATGCAATTACAACAACGAGACTAGTCACTGAGATAAATCGTGAGAATTTATCTGGGAGTGCGAGACCAAACGCTTTGAAACCTTGGATGATTACAAACACAAAAAGTGCGAGAATAGCGAGTGTGGGAAGGATGCCATTTGTCGCAAGCATACTAGAGATATATGAGTACCCTGTTGCAAACTGATTGTTCCATACAGTAGTCTGATTTATTGCCACTGGGTGGTACATATTCCACGCATTAGCAAATCTGCCTGCACCAATACCAAATACTGGATTTACCGCAAGCGCATGTCTACTTACTTGGAGCGTAGAAGTGAGCGATGGGCGCACATCATTAAAGATAAGCCCTGCACTACGCGCGAGCGAGTAGCCCACAGATGCACTAGAGAGGAAGAAAAAGAGTCCAATAAGAAGTGAGCCAAATGCAAAAAATGGAAATACTGCGTTTTTGCCAGTATCTGATTGGAGGTCAATTTGTGCTTTTTTGAGAACCTTTATATCAGAGCGTTCTACAGAAGATTTGTAAACAAATACAATAAGCGCTGCAACTGTCGCAAATATCCATACAATACCGATATTGAGGAATGCCATCACGATGAGCGTGAGCACGAGCGCACCTACAGAGATAGCTTTTATAATTTTCTTTGGGCGAAATACTTCACACATGAGGAGCGCGAGGACAAATGTATATGCGACAAAGTATCCAAAATCGATCCAAGAACCTACGAGTGTGCCCTGATTTGCAACATGTCCAAAATACTTTGCAACAAATGAGAAGTTTTGTGATAGATATAGTACTACTTGGAGAAATACAGCAGCTACAGATCCGAGAAAGCCAGCCAAAAATACTTTTGCAAGGCGCCCCTGCTCCATAGAAGCAATCGAGATAATAAATGCAAAGAGCCCAAGGGTGAGCGTGGTCGCAAATGAATCAAGTACAGAACCACGACCCCAGAGTGATACACTCACATTTTTTGAAAATAGCGCAGCAATAAATGAAAGTACTACCCAACCAGCGAGGATGAGGAGAGTCTTGCTTTTTGGCACAGTGATACTCCCTGCAATAAACTGCCCTACAAACCACACAGACACTGCGAGGAATGTCCCTGTGTAGAATATTGCGCCTTTGAGAGCGAGTATCCCCCCCACATTTACTGGGAGAAATACAAGTGGCAATAGCGCCACCATGATACTGATAATTGAAAAGGAAATTTTGTTACATTTGTCTACTATATTTTGGTGCATATAGGTCTTAGTATACTACTAAGCAACAATATTGACTACTCGCCCTTCCACAACTATCACCTTTTTTGGAGCATTGCCAGCAAGGTAGTTTTGCACTTTTTCGCGAGCAAGCGCGAGCTTCTCTACTTCTTCTTTTGATGTCCCTGTAGGTACCTCTATAGTGTCTCGGACTTTGCCATTTATCTGGATTGCGAGCGTTACGTTTTCATCTATTATCTTTGCAGGGTCATAACTCGGCCAAGTTTCGAGATGTATTGATGAAGCATTTCCGAGTGTATGCCAAAGCTCTTCTGTCATGTGTGGAGCAAATGGTGCAAGGAGCTGGAGGAGATTTTTGTAATCTCCGAGTGATATAGCTTTTTCTTCTTCTATTTTGTTTACCAAAATCATAAGCGCAGATACTGCAGTATTGAATTTGAAGTTTTCTATATCTTCAGAAATCTTTTTTATGGTCTTGTGCAGCAGTGTGTGGAGCGCTGGAGAGCTCGTGCTCACTGCAAAATCAGTCTGCTGATATACACGCCATACTTTTTCCAAAAATCTACGTGTCCCTACGATACCATTGATAGACCATGGGAGATGCGCATCAAAAGGTCCCATAAAAGACTCATAGAGACGGAGCGTGTCTGCACCGAGCTGCGCGACTACATCGTCGGGATTGATCACATTACCCCAGCGTTTACTCATTTTGCGCCCATCTGGACCTGCGATCATTCCTTGATTGCGAAGCGCTTTAAAAGGCTCTGCATGTGGCACGTAGCCGAGGTCATAGAGCGCCATATTCCAAAATCGTGAGTAGAGAAGGTGCCCTGTTGCATGCTCTGCGCCACCGACATACATATCTACCTGCCCCCAGTACTCGAGTGCACTGCGTGATGCAAATGCATCAGCATTTTGTGGATCCATATATCGCAAAAAGTACCATGAAGACCCCGCCCATCCTGGCATAGTATTTGTTTCGTAGCCTTTTGCCATCCACTCTGGAGATTTTGAAAGCGCAGATCCGCCGTCGCCTGCTGGTGCAAAGTCTGTCAATTCTGGAAGCATGAGTGGGAGCTCAGATTCAGTGAGTGCCTCAATCAAGCCGCCCTCTGTATGGCGAAGCGGTATTGGCTCACCCCAGTATCGCTGGCGTGCAAAGATTGCATCACGCATTTTGTATTTT
>CAYVSW010000004.1:11003-36202 GCA_964454285.1 uncultured Candidatus Saccharibacteria bacterium
GGTACCTGCTCTCCATTTGCAGGATTTGTCGCATATATACCCTCGAGGACTATGCCTGTTTTTTCATTTTTATCATTGATGCGGTCATCTTCGCTTATTGCTTGTACTTGGGCAATATAGCGCTGTACTTCATCCCAGTTTTTGATCTGTGGCGCGAGCTTTTCTACGAGTATATGCTCTGGCGCAAGTACTACATACGTCACCCCAAAGAGCGTATCTGCACGAGTAGTAAAGACAGTGATCTTTTCATCCTGCCCTTCTATAGCAAAATCTATCTCGCTTCCCTCACTTTTCCCTATCCAGTTTCTCTGAATTTCTTTTATACTGTTTGGCCAATCTATAGTATCGAGACCATCCAAAAGTCTATCTGCGTAGGCTGATATACGCATAAACCACTGGCGCATAGACTTGCGAACAACAGGGTACTCTCCGCGCTCTGAGACCATCGAGCCGTCTGGTGCTACTATCACTTCGTCATTTGCGAGCACTGTCCCAAGCTCTGGGCACCAGTTCACCTCTGCATAACCTTCGTATGCGATGCGGTATTGCATCAAGATATCTTGCTGCTCTTTTTTGGTATAGCTACCCCATGTAGGATCTTCTTTTGAAAGTTTCTCTATGCAGGTCTCTATAGACTCTGCTTTATTTGTAGCAGTGTTGTACCATGAATTGTACAATTGCAAAAAAATCCACTGCGTCCATTTGTAGTATTCAGGTCTATGTGTTGCCACCTCGCGAGACCAGTCGTATGAAAAGCCGATATTCGAGAGCTGTGTTTTGTAGTGTGCGACGAGCTCTTCTGTATGAGGGCCAGGGTGGTTGCCAGTCTTTATCGCATATTGCTCTGCTGGGAGGCCGAAGCTATCGAAACCCATCGGGTGCAGTACATTGAATCCTTGCATCCGTTTGTAGCGAGAAAAAACATCAGAAGCAATATACCCACGCGGGTGCCCTACATGGAGCCCAACTCCTGAAGGGTACGGGAACATATCGAGAACATAGTGTTTTGGTTTTGTAGTGTTGTCGAGAGTTTTGTATACACCCTGCTCTTCCCAAGTATTCTGCCACTTTTTCTCGATGTCATTATGGTCGTACTGTGGCTTTTCAGATTTGTTCATATACCCATTTTTCCATAAAAACAAACTTATGGCAATAAATTGACATTTAAGTAAAATTGAAGTAAAAGAGATATAGGATTTGTTTTTTTTCATACAGCAACGAGCAGACTGATATCCGCATGTAAGTACTGGCGAGGGAAAACATACGAACAGAACGCACCTGCACCATCAGGTCTGGGATATTGGAGAAGCTGCGGGCCTCTGGCTTTAAAGCGTAAGATATAAATAGTTAATGGAACAACTATCTCATCTTACAAACATAAGTATTGTTGTATGTAGACCGACGAAGCATATTCAAAAGGCTAAAAAATCTCAAATTCTAGGTCTGCAGACCACAGGGAGTCAAATATGTGACTCCCTGTTTTTATTTACTATATTTATTTCTCGTGACTAAGTGCGATAGTGAGCGCTTCTATTGCGATTTTGCGGGCTGCATCGGGTTTGAAGAATTCCTTTGCATGACGCGCCATAGTGTCGTATCGCTCGCGATTGCCGAGGATAGTGTCTATCTCATGGAGTACTACAGATGGATTCATATTTGCCTCCTCTACTACTACACAGCCGCCTGCTCTAGCATAGTGATATGCATTTTTGCGCTGGTGATCATCATGCGCTATCGGGTATGGGATCATAATAGAGGGCTTGCCCCATGAAGCCACATCAAATATACCGCCAGAGCCTGAGCGTGTGATCACGATAGTGCTCGCCCCACCAAACATCTTCATCTGGAGCTCATTTAAAAATGGAAATACTTTGTAGCGAGTACGGTGGATATTGCCTTCGAGTACGATATGGCTGTCTTCGAGTACACTCTCGTATTGCCCTGGCCCTGCTTGGTGTATTACCTGGTATTTGTCTACAAGCTGCGGCAAGATTTCAATTATCATATCGTTGACTGCTTTTGCGCCTTGTGAGCCACCGAGGACACCAATCACTGGCAAGCTTTGGTCGAGATCAAAAAATTTGACTGGATCTTCTGTTGCAGCAATAGTCGTCGTACGGCGAGTAGGCTGACCCACGAGCGATACTTTGCTCTCATCAAAAAATGCTGCAGCCTCAGGGAATGCAATTGCAACTTTGACTGCAAATTTGCCTGCCCATTTATTCACGCGGCCCGGCATAGTGTCTGACTCATGGATAATCACCGGTATACGCAGAAGCCGTGCCGCCACAAGCACTGGGAATGCTGGGTAGCCGCCCTTGCTCACCACCACATCTGGGTACAGTACAAATACCTTGCGGATAGCACCAAAGATACCAAAAAATGTTTTGATAGCGTCGATAAAGTTTTTGAAAGACGGATATACACGGAGCTTGCCGGCAGTGACAGGGATGAATTTTATATATTCTGCTTTGAGCGCATTGGTGTCGTATGGCACGTCTGCCATGTAGTACATCTTGAGGTTGATTATTTTTTCTTCGTCAACAAGTTTATTCATCGCCTCAGCTATCGCAATGAGTGGATAAAAATGCCCACCTGTACCTCCGCCTGTAAAAAGTATTTTCATATATGCTTTATAGTATACCCTATTTTTTTATGTTCGTTTATAGCGAGAGATTTGGAGTATGATACCCACCGAAAGAAGCGCAAAAAGAAGTGCTGTCCCTCCCTGGCTCACAAATACGAGTGGCACACCAGTGAGTGGAAATAGCCCCACAATAGAGACAATATTGAGAAACGACTGCGCGACAAGGAGTGTCGTGAGTCCTACGACGAGAAATCTACTAAATGGATCCGGTGCGCGAAATGCGATGCCGTATCCTCGAATAGAAAAGAATAAATATAGACACACGAGTATTACTGTACCGAGGAATCCAAACTCCTCTGCAAACACTGCAAAAATAGAGTCTCCCTGTGGCTCTGGTAGGTAATTAAATTTTTGGATACTCTGGCCGAGACCTCTACCAAATACTCCCCCACTCCCAATAGCAATTAGCGACTGCTGCAACTGATACGATGCACCACGAGGGTCTGAGCTCGGATCAAGGAATGTCTTTACGCGCTCCATCGTATAGGGGCGTACAAAAAGAAGTCCCGCAAAAAGGACGATTGCGACCCCCATGATAATAAAAATCTTTTTCATATGGATCCCAGAGACAAAAAGCATCACCGACGAAGTAAGTGCAATCAATATAAGACTTTTTGTATCTGGCTGCAGAAGAAGTGCCACCGCAGTGATAGAGATCATCACCACAAAAGGCACAATCTGCCCATTTCCCTCTTTTTTCTTTTTTTCAAACCATGCGAGCCATGAAGAAAAATATATTACAAAAGCGATCTTCAAAAACTCTGCGGGCTGAAATGACACTGGCCCAAGACTGATCCATCTGCGTGCGCCACCATGAGCAAAGCCAAGCCCTGGGACAAACACCAGCACCGTGAGCACAAGTCCAAATATAAATATATATAATGCGTATTTGCGCCAAAAGATATATGGGATTTTAAGACAGCCAATAAGTGCCGCAAAGCCGAGTGTATAGCCGAGTGCAAATTGACTAAAGAGCACGCTATAAAATTTGCTTTCACTGCGCGCAAGGATTCCAAGCGATGCAGATATAAAAATAAATAAGCCGACAATACAGAGTGTGAGGACCACACCAAAAAAGCTTTTATCAAATGGCTGCAATTTGTGCGCTATAGCTTTTGCCATATTAGCTGATGAGCGCGAGTACTACCCCCGCAATAGCTGCTATCATACCGACAATCCAGTAGCGCATCACGATCTTTTCTCGAGACCAGCCGAGCGCATGGAAATGGTGATGTAGTGGTGCAATTTTAAATACACGATGCTTGTTGAAATATTTGTAGCTTGTAATCTGGATCACATTTGAAGCACTTGTCGCCACCAGTGGGAGTGCGATAAGTGGGAGGAGGAGTACGGTGTCGGTGAGAAATGCCACCACAGTGAGGAGTACCGTGAGGCCCAGTATCCCCGTCTCTCCCATGTAGAATTTTGCCGGTGGTACATTGAACCATAGAAATGCCAGTATAGAGCCAGAGATAACCCCACAAAGAGCTGCAATATCTACCATTTCTTTACCAAATGCAATCCCCGCATATGCGCCAAAAATAATAGCGAGTACTCCACCTGCGAGACCATCCATACCATCTATCACACTAGTAGAAAATGTCGCCACAAGTACAAAAATAAAAAATGGGATAAAAAGAAACCCAAGATAGAGTGGATGTGATACAAAAGGAATAGCTACACCAGTGACACCAAGCTTGAAATAAAACCATGAGCCAATGAGTGCTCCCACGATAGCGACAACTACGATTTTTACACGGCGATATTTGATGTCATCATTTTTGAAAATACGGCTTCCCCCATTGATCTGGAGAAAATCATCAAAGAGCCCAACAAACGCACCAAAGAGAAGCGATGCGAGCGGCACGAGCGTCTGATTGCGACTATAGAAATCGAGCTTTGCACTGAGGTCCGATGGGAATACTTTTGAAATGATCCACATGAGCGAAATAGTCGCAAGTGTCGCACCCCAGATCACAATACCTCCGACGCGAGGTGTAGAGACCTCGGCTTTGGTATTGTGGAGCTCAGAAAATGAATCGTTTGTAAGATCAGATACATCCGTACGAGGGATTTTTTTCCACCACTTTTTTGCGAGCATGTAGTTGATAAGGCGTGGCGCCATGATAATACCTATCGCAAATGCGAGTGTAGTGGGCAGGAAAATTTTTACAACGTGGATGATCATATATTCAAAAAGTTTTAGAGTTCTTTGTTTTCTAGTAATTGTCGCACCTTTGCACTTTGCTCAGCATAGCCAGGGAGCTCATTCACACTAGTGATACCAAATTCCCGGAGCATATCTATCGTCGGCATGTACACGACACTTCGCCCAGAGCCGCTCGGGGCGATAAGCCCACGCGATACAAGTGCGCGGATAGAATACACACTCTGCACCCCGCGGATAAACTCTATATCGGTCTTGCTCGCCTCTCCCATATAACACACGATAGCGAGTACTTCGCCTTGGGCCTTTGAGAGCTCTTTGCTAAATGCATCTTTTTGCATAGCCGCGATGAGCTCACTATGTGCAGGTGCGACAGCAAGCGATACACTGCTCTCTTGTACCAAGAGTATCACCCCCGTCTCCGCGAGCTTTTCTTGGAGCTCTGCCACTGCAGGAGCGATTTCTTCAACAGAGACATTGAGCGTTTTTGCGAGCACTGCAAAGCTCATGTCTTCTGCAGTATAAAAAAGAATTGCGTGAATTTGCGATGCTATTGTAGAAAGTGGATTATGCATTGTGTGATGTATTGTTTTTGTTGAGAATAATATCGCCAAAGGCCCCAGTATCTTGGTCTGCAAGGACGAGCCCTCTACGTACAAGCTCTAGCATACCAAGAAAAGACACTATCGTATAGACTTTTTGGGTGCGCGTATCGCCATCGGGGTCTTGGACTACTATATCTTTGAAATTCATACTCGACATAGCACGAGTGATACGGTCTTCGAGTGTTGCGAGGACTTCAGTGATAGAGATAGTCTTGTACACACGCGCTTCAGGCTTTTTTTCAACTACTGGCACACTTGCAAAGAGCCCCTGGAGCAGTGAGATCAGGCTCTCTTTTGTAAGATTTGGATCTGGTGCAAATACTATTGCAGCCTTTTGAGGAGTACCTGCATACAGTATTTTTTTGCCATATGCTTTTGAAAGGTCAGCTTGTACTTGGGAAATAATTTGAAAAAGTGCGAGCCTACGCTCGAGGTCTGTGATAGATTCTTTTTCCTCTACCGTGAGCTCGAGATTTGGCAAGAGCGAGCGAGCCTTGATCAAAATAAGTGTCGCTGCTACTGCAAGAAACTGCCCCACCATATCTGGCACCATGCCATGCTGCTGTATGTACAAAATAAAGTCGTCAGTCACCACCGCAAGCGAGATATCATTTACAAAAAGTTTGCGCTTTTCCACCATCTCCAAAAGCACCTCTATCGGCCCCGTAAATTGCTCGTGCTGTATATAAAAAGATGCGGTAGTCTCAGTCTCCATGAATGGATATAGTATACAACATTTATATTTTTCTACCCATAAAAAAGTTCCGGCCATCTACATGTAGATGGCCGTGTGGCGGAGGGTATTGGGTTGAAAGAACGAAAGAGAGATGAGAGAAAAAGAACAAGGTTTTTGAGAAAAAAGAAAGAACAGGGTATGTTATGTGTACTAAAGAATAGTACAAAAAGTAAAAGAAATTGCGTTGGTGCTCCGAAGGAGATTTACATTATGCAAACACCAGATTTGAAGGCTTGTAGTGCCATGATATATATACAAAAGTACATATATCACTAAATTGGGTTTGCTCGAAAGAGCAGTTGTAAGAAAATGAAATCAAATCCTTACATACCTATAATACCACATCCCAAAACATCACACAAGTTTTTTGTGTGATGTTTTGGGACTTACTTAATTATGAAAAAGACTTATGTATATACAAATCTTCTCCTTGCAAATATGCAAAATTATATTCTTTTGGAATCACAAGATTTGAATTTCCATTTTTTCCATAGTCAAGACTTTCTAAAAGCATATTCTCGAGAGCTTCTCCTTTATTGCGAGATCCGTTTTCAAGTAATTGTTTAGGGATCGCTACTATAAACATTCCTTTATAGCCTCTGTGTGCATCTCCATCGAGTTGTCGTTCTATTTGATTTACTGCACTCTCCCCACTCTGCCATGTCATAGTACTTGTAATACCCGTACCAGGACTCACCTCAAAATTAGTTTCAAAAATATTTTTTGCAACAGATTCATCTGTCTGATGAGTAAATATATAGTGTGTATCTGCAACTGCAAGAATTTTTGCTCGTATAGCTTCTATACCGGTGGCTTTTTCCAAACTAGTATCTTGCTGCTCTTTTGCTAATTCTTTTTCTACAGCATCTACCATGCTTTTTGGCGCCCCTCCGAGCACATATTGTTTACTCTTGCCAGATTTTATATCTGCTACATATTGGGCGATTTTTGGATCAAAATTTTCTCTAAGCCCTTTTGCCATACCGTTGCCAATATTTGCAAATGTATTGTATATATCTATCCCCATCTGATGTTCAGAGTCATTGAAGTCGCTCTTTTTGTGTTCAATAGGCGCAGGAATAGCAGTATCGTTGGTGGATTCAGCAAGCTTTGTTTCTACCGGATCCCGAAACGCTGGTCCGAGACCTTGTAATACAAATTCTTTATCTTCTCCATTTTGAATACGTGTTACATATTCTTCTATTTTTGATTCTGCACCAGGGAATTTTTCCATATTTTATTTATCTATCTTTTTGAGCACTATATTGAGCTCGTCGATCTGTTTTTGTGAGATAGCAGACGGTGCTTGCATCATCGGGTCCTTGCCTTCGCCAGTCTTTGGGAATGCCATAACTTCACGGATGTTCGGCTCATCGAGGAGGAGCATGAGGAATCTATCGAGACCCCACGCGATACCCCCATGTGGTGGTGTGCCAGTTTTAAATGCATGGAGCATGTGGCCAAAGTTCTCTTGTATCCCCTCTATATCGTGGCCAAGGATTTCAAAAACTTTTGAGAGTGCCTCATACTCGTGGTTGCGGATAGATCCACCGCCAATCTCGTATCCATTGAGGCAGATATCGTACTGTGTAGTCAGGATATCGCCAATATCTTTGCCCTCCATGAGTGCCTCCATATGTTCGTCTATTGGGCGAGAAAATGGATTGTGCGTAAATGTCCACTGCCCTTTTGTATCTGGGTTGTCACTTTTATCGGTGCGTTCAAAGAATGGGAAATCTACTACCCAGCAAAATGCGAGGAGATTTGGATCGTTTTTGTCATTGCGTATATCTGGGCGGTCGTTCCCATATTGCTCCATTGCGTCTTTGTATGAAATACGTGGGAATGGGATTTCTTGGATTTTCTTTTCAGGGAAAAGCTTGGTCACTATCTCTATGAGCATAGCTTCATTGAGCGCCATCACGTCTTCACGAGCGACAAAGCTCATCTCCATATCGAGCTGGGTGAATTCTGGCTGTCTGTCGCCACGAGTATCTTCGTCACGCATACATTTTGCAATCTGGAAGTATCGCTCTATGCCACCTGCCATGAGGAGCTGCTTGTACTGCTGGGGAGATTGTGGAAGTGCATAGAATGTCCCTGGATATACACGAGATGGTACTACATAGTCGCGTGCACCTTCTGGGGTACTTTTGGTGAGGATAGGTGTCTCTACTTCGATGAATTTCTCTGTGTGGAGGAAATTGCGCACATGGCTGATTACTGCATCACGCATACGGATATTTTTTTGCATGCGAGCACTACGGAGATCAAGATAGCGATATTTGAGACGTGTCTCCTCGCCTACTTCTTTGGTGTCTGTATTTATTTCAAATGGGAGCGGCTCTGCTTTGTTGAGTATTTTGATATCGGTAATCTCGAGCTCGATATCGCCATTAAGCTTCCCTGCTACTACATTTCGCTCTGGGCGGGCATTCACCATACCGCGGATCTCTACTACAGACTCAGGGCGTGCGTCTTTTACTACCTCTACGAGCTCTGCCACGCGCGCCGGGAGGAGTACCCCCTGGACAATACCAGTCATATCGCGAAAATCAAAAAACACCATTTTGCCCTGGTCGCGGCGTACATCGATCCAGCCTTTGATACATACTTCTAGACCTTTGTGCGCCCCGAGTTCATTTATATAGATTCTTTGCATAGACCCTATTCTACAACATTTTTTGTAATAAAAAAAGCCTTAGATATCTGCTGGATATCTAAGGCTTTAAAATTTTAATGAATTAAAAGCTATGCTTGATCCATATTACTTTTAGCTTTTATTTGGCATACTTTGTTCAAAAAAAGCTCTGCGGTTTCCATACGAAACATAATCTCCTCAGATACAAGCGTACTTGTCTTTTCTGGTATGTCATACCATTTAAGGTTGTACATACTAGTCTTTGTATCACAAAGAAAGTCAAACTGTGTTTCGATGTCGGCGTTATTTGTTGTTACAAAATCAACTATTGCCATATCATCGACAGGAGTAAAATCTTTTACCGACGCTTCAAATATTCTTGCTACAATTGAAGGCAATGGGTCACCCAACACTTCTTTACGTACAGAAATAATTATTTTTGGCATCATCACTAAAATATCTTTTGCAACAGAATGAAGTGCCAATATCTTTTGCGAGGCGACACTCTTTTCATCTTCTGATTTTTCATCAAAAGAAAAAAGTGTGACATCTGCAAAATCAAATTGCAATAACTTTTGCTTGTTTTCTAGAAGAAAGTCAATCTCTTTTGTAATAAAAACCTCAATTTGTGTACTTGTTGGTTTTTTGTTATCAAGCGTTTCTCTAAAATTGTTGATGGCATGGATAACCAAAGGAACATTTTTTTTAATTTGTATCATTTTAAAATTTTTTTAATTTACTACATCATAACACACTTTTACAAAAAGTAAAAGCCCACCATCTCTGGGGGGCTTTATCTTTTAATACGGCCATTCTGCAACTTCTATTAGTTCTGGATAAAAAAGCTTAAAAATTTCATCTACCTTTTTACACATTTCTGTGTGGTATTTTTTAAGTTCATGAACATAAAACTCTAACGCTTGGGTATCATCCCCATTAATTTCTTTAAACAAAAAAGAAATTCTTGCGTCTTTTTTTAGTTCACCAAGAAGCACCTCTTTATATCCGGGCGAAGCAGTAGATATTTTCATACCAGGTATACTGCTCTCTTCAAAAACTTTTTTCAAAGATTTACGCAAATCAGCTGTTTGCAATTGTGTTAATTGTACCATAAATACTTAATTTAAATTTGTTATTATTATAGCATACTTTATAAATTTTGCAAATAAAAAAGCCCCGAAAAAATTCAGGGCTTTTTACATAAGTCTTGCTTATGTTTTTACGATAATGAAAATTCTGCTATCAAATTAGACGCTTTATATAGTTCCTTAAAAACACCTTTTTCTGTAGCAAGAAGTTGTTTTTTACTTCCCTCTTCTACAATTGTACCGTCTTGCAAAATAATTACTTTGTCTACTAAATCGAGCGTGTTATACCGATGCGATATAATCAAACATGTTTTACCAATAGATATTTCTTTATACAAACGTATCATTTCTGCTTCTGCAATAGGGTCGAGTGCTGAAGTAAACTCATCTAAAATAAGCAGCTTTGGATTACGCAATACAGTACCTGCGATACCAATTTTTTGCGATTGCCCTCCAGAAAATTTTCTAGAATCTGCAAAAATTTTGCTCATCTTGTGATCAAGCCCATTTGGTAAGTTTTTTACATAGTCTTTCATTCCCACTTTTTCAAGTGCATCCCAAAGCTCTGCGTCAGAATACGTATTCTTGAAGTTTGCAGCTTGTAATGCAAATCGGACACTACCTTGAAGTAGTGTAAAATCCTGAAATAAAATACTTGTAATACCAAGAAGTGTTTCTCGTTTTACCAGGCGTATATCAATACCATTAATCAGAATTGCACCCTCAGTAACATCGTAAAATCGAAGTAGTAAAAGTGCAATAGTTGTCTTACCTTCGCCATTCCTAGCAACAAGACCTACACGCTCACCCGAATTAATTTTGAAAGTACAGTTTTTTAATACCCAATCTTTTGCATCAGGATATTTAAAAGAAACATTTCTAAATTCGATAAGTGGCGTTTTGGCATTATCTACAGAAATAGCATTTTCAACATCGGTAATTGCAGGTGTACCCGTGGCTACAAGAAAAAAATCGTCTACTTTTTTAAGCGTAACACCAATAGTCATAACTTTTTCAGTAACATCAGTGAGTGAATCATATAGTCTCATAAAAGCACTAAAGAAAACAAACATAACACCAATAGCAACCTTGCCCGATGCAACACTATATACTAAAGAAAGTAATAATGTTGCATCAATTAAGTAAAACCAAACATTTGAAAAGAAAGATATTTTTACATAAAACATACTTCTTCTCAAAGAAAGTTTTTGCCCACCATAACGAAGTGAATCAAAAAGCGACAAAATTTTTGCTTTAGCACCGTGCACCATAGCATCTTTTGTAAAAAGAAAACTTGATAACGAACCCCTATACCGATAGAGCTCCTGCATTTGTTTATCTTGTTTGTACTCTTTATTTTTTCTTTTCCAAACAAAAAATAAACGAGGAATAACAATACAAGACACAAGAAGAGCGTACCACCATTGTATAGCAATGAGTGTTATCATCGCAGTACACAGTGTTGCAATACTAACAATAATTTGCAATTGGGAATCAAAAATTTCCGCTATAGCATTTTGATTATCATTTGCATTTCCCAATGCGTCTTGCATTTTTTTATTTTCACGATCTTGCAAGTCATATTTAATAAATGCATACCAATAGGCTTTTTGTACTCTGTTTTTTAAAATAAAACCCAACTTTCTTTGAAAGAAAGATTTTATAAAACGAGTAATTTCAAAAATAATATCAGCCGCGAAAATAACCAACACAACACCATAAATAGGAAAATGTTCAAACAAGCTATGCGACGTACTGATTCTATTTACCAATTGTCCAAATAACCAAGAACTTAAAACCCAATACTGAGCTATAAGAATAGATAACACTAAAAGCCAAAAAATTTGTTTTTTTGCACCCTTTTCAAACAAAAAATTGTTCGCTTTTTTTGTAGAAGCAAAAAACAATCTTGTTTTTTCTGTAATTTTTTTCATTATTCATAATTTAAAATAACACGGCAATATCGCCATTTTTTATATTATAACATATTTATATAAAAAAAGCAAGTATTTTCTTATCTTTTTTACTGCATCAATATTTGATTCTTAATAAGTTTTTGGTATTCCTCACAGCGCTTCTCAAGCACAGCATGTGTACCACTGTCTACAATTTTACCTTCTGCGACGACAAAAATAATATCTGCGTCCATTACTGTTGAAAGGCGGTGTGCGATGATCACTGTCGTACGGCCTGCTGCACTGCGATTTATCGCTTCGTGAATAAGCTTTTCATTTATAGAATCAAGCGCTGATGTAGCCTCATCAAATATGAGTATCTTTGGCTCCTTAATAAGTGCTCGTGCAATACCTATGCGCTGGCGCTCGCCACCAGAGACTTTGATACCACCCTCACCTATCATCGTGTCGAGCCCATGGTCTTTTAATTTTGAGACAAATTCATCGAGTGATGCATCAGATACTGCTTTTGCAAGGCGTGCTTCGTCTACCTCAGCACCCATAGGAAGCCCAAAGAGAATATTGTCTCGAATACTTCTATCAAAGAGCTCTATTTTTTGCTCTACATTACCTATCTGAGATCTAAGCCAGCGAAGGTCGAGGTCTTTGATACTCACCCCGTCTATAAGTATCTCTCCTTTTGTCGCTCCATAGTACCGGCGCATCAAATTTACAATAGTAGATTTCCCAGAGCCAGACACACCGACGAACCCTATCTTTGCACCCGCAGGGATTACAAAATTGATATCTTCGAGCGTGTGCTCCTGATCTTTTTCTTCTGCACTCTCTTCTTCCTCTTCTTTTGCGCTCTTGCGATATGGATATGCAAAACTCACGTCTTTGAACTCAATTTTGCCTTCGAGATTTTCTATAGTCTTACCACCAATGTTTGGATCAATATCAGGGACCATATCGAGAAGATCGAATAGTTTTTTTATCTCAACTACCTGAAACAGCATTTGCCGCTGATTACTCATAATCATTTGTAGGTTACCAAAAATAGAAGATGACCAAGAAAAGAGTGCGACAAACATACCCGCAGTATGCTCTCCTATTAAAATAAGCCATACACCGAGCGCGAGGGTTGCATACTGCCCGACAACGATGAGTATTTTATGAAGATAGAAAGGTGTTAAATATTTTTTCCAGCTTGATGTCATAAAATCTACAACATCTTTAGACATTGTTTTATATTCTTCAAGGGTTTTTGTTTCTTGCCCTTCAGCAATCACAAGTGTGGCATTACGATATAGTTCTGATTGTATTTTTGATTGTGATTGATCTTTTTTTCTAATATTTTCAGCTATAGGAAAAAACTTTTTGTTTCGTTTAAGAGATACCCATACATATATCGTTACAAAAACTATTGCAATACCTGCGAGTCGCCAATCAAATATACCAAGTACAACTACAGTTACTATGACTTGAATTCCTGTCGGGAGAATATTGTAGAGCATCGTATACATGAGATTCATGAGTGCATTCTGCCCTTTATTTACAACACTCTGCTTCACTCCTGAGTGCTCATTGATATGCTGCCCTATAGAGAAGCCAAACATCTTATTCATTGAGTTTATAGAAAATGCCCGCTCAATATAATCATCAAGATGTGTAAGTTCCAATCTTTCTTTCATCCACCATAATCCTACTGATTGAAAAATAGATATCCCGAACGCTATAGCTAAAAATATAAACGTAAGTCGTGCATTTCCATGAATTACGGCATCAACACCCTTACCAAACAAATATGGAGATAGTGTTCCTATCAATTGGGTAATAATCAATATACCTACGATAATAGACATCCATAATCTAAATGGCCGGAAAAATGTAAATATCTTTTTTATAAAACTCTTATTCTTTTCCATACTAGTTCAACCCTACCGCTCTATACACCTCCTCTATCTTCTTTTGCGCTATTTCATTTGCACGAGCTGCGCCTTTGGCGAGGATTTCTTGTACGAGCTCTGGGCGAGCTTCATAGTATGCACGCTTTTCGCGCATTGGGGCTACAAAATTGATAATGTCTTGTATGAGCATCTTTTTTGCATCGCCATACCCGAGACCTTTTGCATATTGTGCGCGAAGCTCTGCCGAGTCATTGAAAAGCTTGTGGATCTGGTAGAGTACGAGCTCATCGGGGTTCTTTTCTTCATCTCTGCCGCGAGAATCTGTCGCAATACTCATCACTGCTTTTGAGATCTCCTCATCCGTACCAAAAAGTGGGATAGTGTTGTTGTAGCTTTTTGACATTTTTTGTCCATCTACTCCAGGGATCACTGCTACATCCTCTAGTACGAGTTCATTAGGAAGCTTAAAAAGCTCTGCATAGGTGTGATTGTACTTGCCTGCTATATCTCGAGCGTATTCGATATGCTGCTTTTGGTCTTTACCTACTGGTACTACGTCTGCATCGTAGAGCAAAATATCTGCCGCCATGAGTACTGGGTAGTTAAAAAGCCCCATCCCTGGCTCTATGTCTTTTGATACAGCGTCTTTGTATGCATGTGCGCGCATCATAAATGGTACCGTGACGAGCGTATCAAACACCCAGCAGAGCTGTGTATGTGCAGGGACACTAGACTGCTTGAAAAGCACTACAGACTCTGGATCAAGACCGATACCGAGATAGTCGAGCACGAGCTCATGTGTGTGCGATGCCATAGTATCTTTGTCTTGGACAGTGTTCATCGCATGAAGGTCTGCAATAAAAACAAAAGTTTCGTATGTGCTTTGAAGATCTACAAATTGCTTCATTGCGCCAAAGTAATTGCCAATATGTGGGCGACCTGTCGGTTTTACTCCTGAAATAAGACGCTTTTTACCAGTTGTAGATGTGGATTGCATGTGTATATAGTACCAAAAATGGGGGATATTTCAAAGGTGCAAAGGGTATGGCAAAAGTGCTACAATCCTATATACATGGCCAACACCCCCCAACCCAAAATAAAGAGTGCCGTAAACCGCGTCCCTCCACACGATCTCCAGAGTGAGCAAGCAGTCCTCGGCGCACTCATGCTCCGCGCAAATGCAATGCACGATATTGCAGATATCATCACCAAAGAAATGTTTTATGCAAAAAAGCATGGGATGATATACCAGTCGATCCTCGACCTCTCGATGAAAAACGAGCCGATAGATATCCTCTCGCTTGCGACAAAACTCCGCGAAAAAAAGCAGCTCGAAGATATCGGTGGGCAGACATATTTAAATGAGCTCTTGAACACGGTCCCCTCTACAGTGAACATCCGCCACTATGGTGAGACGGTGTACAAAAAATTCATCATGCGCTCGCTCATCGATGCGGCAGACCAAATAGCACAGCTCTCATACGAAGAAAATGAAATGGAAGTCTCAGACCTCCTCGATGTCGCCGAAAAAAATATTTTCCGCGTATCTTCAAGTCTCAGTAAAAAAGGTGCATTCACTTCTATCAAGCAGACACTCCTCGAGACCTGGGAGCAGCTCGAGTACCTCCGCGAGCACAAAGACGAAGTCCGTGGTGTATCTACTGGCTATGTAGATTTCGACAACCTCACCGCAGGGCTCCAAAAGTCTGACCTCATCATCCTTGCGGCTCGTCCGAGTATGGGTAAGACAACATTTGCCCTCGATATCGCTCGCAATGTCGCCCTCTCTGGCAAATCTGTAGGTATTTTCTCACTCGAAATGTCTGCAGCGCAGCTCGTACAGCGTATGCTCTCTGCGGAGAGTCGCATCGATGCATGGAGCATCCGTACCGGGCACGGCCTTTCGCCGCAGCACTTTGGTGTACTCCAAGAGGCAGCATCGCGCCTGCAAAAAGCCCCTATCTATATAGACGACCAAGCCGGCAACAGTATTGTAAAAATGCGCTCTGTCGCCCGCCGCCTCAAAGCTGAGCACGGGCTCGACCTCATCGTCGTAGACTACCTCCAGCTCATGACCACCAGCAAAAACTATGACAGCATGGTAAACCAAGTGACCGAGATCTCTCGCTCCCTCAAGAGCCTCGCGCGTGAGCTCGATGTACCAGTACTTGCCCTCTCGCAGCTCTCTCGTGCTGTGGAGCAGCGTGGCGGCCGCCCTCGCCTTTCAGACCTTCGCGACTCTGGATCTATCGAGCAGGACGCCGACTTGGTTATGTTCATCCACCGTGAAGACCGCTACAAAGAAGCTGCAGAAAAAGACAATATCACCGAGATCCTCATCGAAAAACACCGTAATGGACCGACTGGTATGGTACAGCTCCTCTTCGATGGCAAGACTACATCGTTCCTCAATATAGACAAAAGCAAGCTCCCAGCTCAGGCTCGCTCAATGAACGACTTTTAATATATGGAAAATTCTATCGAGCAGCTCGCACAATTATTTTTGAAATTCCCCGGTATTGGTAGCCGCCAGGCCAAGCGCTTTGCGCATTTTATTGCTAGTCAGCCAGTGGGCTATGTACACACACTCGCAGAGACGCTCACTCGCGCTCGTGCAAATGCGCACACCTGCAGTATGTGCAAGCGCATATACGAGGGAAATCCTGGCATCTGCCCTATCTGTAGCAATATCAAAAAAGACAAGAGTATTATGGTGGTGGTAGAAAAATCTCCCGATGTAGATGCATTTGCCCGCACTGACTACAACGGCATATTCTTTGTTCTCGGCGGCCTGATCCCAATAGTACAAAAAGACATAGTCGCAGGGACCAATACTGCGCTCCTCGTATCACGCGCAAAGTCTGACCTATTACTCAAAGAAATAATCCTTGCTTTCCCGCTCACCCCCAATGGCGACCACACAGATAGCGTAGTCCGTGAGATACTCGAAAAAGAAAACCTTCCAAATATCAAAATATCTTCGCTCGGCCGTGGCCTCGCCTCTGGCACCGAGCTCGAATACGCAGATACGTATTCACTCAACGCTTCGCTCAAAAAAAGAGAATAGTACCTAACAAAAAAATCTCCACGAACTGTGGAGATTTTTTTGTAGTAATTATTTGATAGAATCGATACTTACTTTGAGGTGAGGCTGTTTGTGGCCGTTTTTCTTGAAATAGCGAGACTTCTGGAGGTATTTGATCACGATAAGCTTTGGATTGCGTCCTACTACTTGTACTGTACCAGTAACTTTCATACCAGCTACAACAGGTGTACCTACGAGTGTGTCTTTGCCATCTTCGTAAAGGAGTACATCAGAAAATACGATTTCTTCGCCTTTTTTGTAATCTGTACCGTCGAGTTTGAGTACTTTTTCGATAGTGATAGTCTCACCAACAGCTACTTTGTATTGCTTTCCACCTGCTTTTATAACAGCGAATTCAGAATTGTCGCTCGCTGCTGTCTTTTTTGTTGTTGTTTTTGCTGTTGCCATAAATTCGTATATAAATTTGGGTAAATTAAATGTCCAAGAAGTATACTCTTTTTTCTAAAAAATGCAATATCCTGGCCCTGTGCTATGTATATATAGCGTATATGGTATACTAATACAATGATTTCTCGATACAATTACCGTGATTTTACTTGGATAGACCTCGAATCCCCGACCCCCGAAGAAACCCTCCATATAGCCGAGGAGTACAATATCCCCCATCATATAGCAGACGAGCTCCAGAGCAATACGATCCGCCCAAAGGTAGAAAATACAAAAAACGCGCTTTTTTTAGTACTTCACTTCCCCTCTACTGCAGCAAGTACTAGTAGACACAAAGCCTATGAAATAGACTTTGTTATCGGCAAAAACTTCCTCATCACCGTACATTACGAGCCAATAGAAGCACTCTATGAATTCTCAAAGACATTTGAGGTGAGCACCATACTCGACAGAGATACTCGCGCGAGCAATAGTGGTTTTGTATTTTCTGCGCTCATCCGCGCCCTCTACAAAAACTGCCTCGACGAGCTCGACACAATCACCCATACATTGAATGCTCTCGAGCGCGAGATATTTGCCACAAAAGAAGATATCACCATAAAACATATTGCGACAATTAGTAAAAAAATCCTTGATTTTCGCCAGGCGACCCGCTCTCATGCAGAGATTTTGAAATCATTTAGCACGACCAGCGTCGCTCTTTTTGGTGAGGAGTATAGAGAAACTGCAGATATACTTATCAGCGAATATGCCAAAGTCCACAATACACTCGAGCAAAATCGCGACACGCTTATGGAGCTCAAAGACACGCATACTGCAATAGTATCGAGCCGCACCCAGGAGATCATGAAAGTATTTACGGTGATCACAGTGATTATACTGCCTATGGCTCTACTTGCTGCGATTTTCACTATCCCAGTCCCTCATGAAATAGCACTTATCAAATCCCTAAACGAATTTTATTTTGTTGTCGGCGCAATGACACTCACCGGACTTGTATTACTATTATTTTTCAAACTTAAAAAATGGATCTAAAAATTTACAATACAAAATCACGCAGTGTAGAGACTTTTATACCTATTAACAAAGACACTGTATCTATGTACGCCTGCGGCCCTACAGTGTACGACAAGACGCATATCGGCCACATGCGCAAATACATCGGCGACGATATCATTCGCCGTACACTTACCCTCCTCGGCTACAATGTAAACCATGTGATGAATATCACTGACGTAGGCCACCTCACTGGCGAGGAAACAGAATCGGGCGTTGACAAGCTCGAAAAAGGTGCAAAGAAATACAACAAAACAGTGTGGGATATAGCAGCAGAATACACAGCGTATTTTCATGACACCATGCGCGCAGTGAATGTACTCCCACCAACACACGAGACCAAAGCCACAGACCATATCCCCGCAATGATCGAGCTCGTAGAGACACTCCTTACAAAAGGCTTTGCATATGAGACAGCACAAGCAGTGTATTTTGATACTTCAGCATATACAGACTACGGCGCACTCTCTGGGCAGAAACTCAGTGACAAAGAAACCGCAGTACGCGACGATGTCGTAGACGACCCACAAAAAAAGCACCCTGCGGACTTTTCTATTTGGTTCAAGCGTGTGGGCAGATTTGCCGACCACAGTATGCACTGGCAAAACCCACCAAGCATCGAAGAAGGGTCTGGCTTCCCTGGCTGGCACATAGAGTGCTCTGCGATGAGTATGCAGTACCTCGGCGAGACCATAGATATACACACTGGTGGTATAGACCATATCCCAGTACACCATGAAAATGAAATCGCACAGAGCTGCTGCGCGACAGGTAAAGATTTTGTCCACTACTGGATACACCACGACTTCCTCAATGTCGACGGCGAAAAGATGAGCAAGAGCAAAGAGAATTTTTATACTATAGAAGACATCCGTGCTCGCTGCATAGATCCGCGTGCAGTGCGACTTTTGTGTATGCAGACCAGCTATCGCAAGCCGCTCAATTTCACCTGGGATGGCCTCCTCACCGCGGAGCAGCAGCTCAAAAAATTGCTCAAATTTGCATCACACCAGACCAAAGTCGGCGATATAGTAGATATATACCGTACTATGTTCCTCGAGGCCCTCACAGACGATATAAACACTGCAAAGGCCCTTGCAAGCCTCTGGGAGCTCATGGGAGACACAGCACTTGCAGATAGTCATAAATGGGCGACACTCCTATATATGGACCAGGTCCTCGGCCTAGGACTCGATACTACACCCGCATTTAGCATCTCTCCTGATGCCCAGGCGCTCTTAGACGCACGCAATGCGGCTCGTACAAACAAAGACTTTGCAACAAGCGACACGCTCCGTGCGGAGCTTATCGCACTCGGATACGAAATCCTCGACACCCCAGAAGGCACCAAGCTCTACTAATATAAAAAACCTCTCAGTAGTGAGAGGTTTTTTATATGCACAGTTTTTATGTTGCTACGTTAAAGTCTTTTGTCTGAGACCCTGCCATAGGGAGCACCAGTGAGAATGTAGAGCCATGGCCGAGCCCCTCACTATCGATGACCACATCCCCTTTGTGCGCTTTTGCAATCTCTTTTGCAAGATACAGACCAAGCCCAGAGCCACCAGTATTCAATTTACCACCCTCACCGCGAGAGAATTTTTGGAAAAGCTTTTCTTTTGTTTCTGGAGTCACACCGACACCAGAGTCGCGCACTGCAAATACTACCTTGTCGCCATCTTTTTTGAGACTCACCCCTACGAAGCCTTGTGGGGTGTATTTGATAGCATTGTCTACGAGATTGAGTATCACTTGGCGGATTTTTGTCGCATCGGCTACCACCATAAATTTGTCGGTATTCGACATTACAAGCTTGAAGTCTATCTTTTTGTTTTTTGCAGGAATTTCCATTTCATGACAGACCATAGACACAATATTGCCGAGCTCTACTGGCGCAAAAGAGTACACCATACCTCCCTGTTCGATTTTCGATACATTGAGGAGGTCTTCTACAATATTGATAAGCGCCTGAGATGATGTATAGATACGGCGGACAGCCTCGTCTTGCTCTGGTTTAAGAGGTCCATATGAACCTTCGTCTAACATAGACGAATACCCCTTGATAGCAGTGAGCGGGCTACGCAATTGGTGCGCCGCAAGCGAGAGAAACTCTGATTTCAATTTATCCAAACTTTTCAATTTGTCATTTGCATTTGCAAGTCCGAGATTTGATTCCTCGAGACGTAAACGGAGCTGCTCGAGTTTTTCTTTTTGGTCGATTTCTTGTTTTACAGATTTGATTAATAATCTACCAAGTAAAATTGCAGCTAAAAATCCTATGCCATTGAGAACAAAGTTTGTAAAAATTTTAATAAAGAAAAATTGAGATCCAATTATAGCAACAAGTCCCCAAATAAACGCCTGAGCTGCAAAAAGCTTTGTATTAAAAAATTGAAAACGCACAATCAAAATCGAAATATAAAACAAAAATATTACCATACCAAACTGCCCATATATCTCTAAACTAGAACTATGTAAAACACCTATTTTTGTCAAATATTGTACGATAAATACGATACCAAAAAACAATGCTATAAATGCTTCAAGCCCAACACCCATTAGTAGTATCTGTTTTTTGAAATCTGGTAGTGCGTTTCGATATTTTCGAATTAAAAGTATTAATATCCAAAAAAATGCAACAACACTCAAAAATGCACAGTATAGCTTGAAAGGAACATATTCAAACTGAAACGCGTCGCAATTGGTTATATTGAAACCACCTACATTAAAAGAAGTTGGTGTAAGAATAAGAACTGGCGCAAGTAATGTTATAAAAATTGCTTTTATTTTATTTGATATGTCTTTTTTTTCTAGAAAGACATATGTAAAATAAATACACAAGATTGCAATAATACTCAGAATAAGCCCAGAAAAAGACCATACAAACAACATAAAACTACTATGTATATTGGTCCACAGTATAAGACTAGTAACTGTCCACAAAGAAAAGAAAATACATATCGCAAGAAAAAGTCTGTTGAGTATATAGAGCTGCCCTTTCAAAAAAATGTAAATACTAAAAAACAATGCCAATATTGTAACTGGAATATATGCATAATATAGGAGCGCAGGAACACTCGGAGAAAAGAAAAGATATAATGGTTCTGGGAAAAGGTAACAAAGCATATATTAATTAGTATTAGGTATTATATCACTAAAATTTGAACAGGATTCGCTATTTGCAATATCAATATTTTCTGACGTACAGTATTCTATTGAACAATATCTATCAGTCGGCGCGCAAAAATTTGCGGCCTCGCAATCTGTTATATCTTCACCACATTCTTTATATAAATCGGGTTTGTATTTTTTATGTTTTGAAAAATATATCTTTTCTAAACAAGAATCATCACTACAAATAGTAAAGCAACTACTGATCGATGGATCACACGCACCATCATATGCGACAATATAATCCTCTTTAATAAAAAATTTATAAAAAGAAAAATAACTAATTAGTAAAAATACAAAAATTAAAGCAGTGGAGACAGGGTGTTTTTTTAGATAAGGAATTTTCATGCGTATATAAAATGATATTAATTGTACTAATTATATCATATCTATAGTTGCACTGTACATTTATTGAGAAAAAATTCTGGCTTAAAACTTTCCTTAAAACGTCTAAGTCCTGCTATACCGAGGTCTTGTTCAAAGTTGTAATAGATAACCCCTATCTTTTGTAGCTCTTTTGCCTCCTGCCATATCAAAAAGTCGATAATATATGAGTACGTTGTGTCAGTTTTAGAAAAATGAGCCGTTGCGTACAGATCTGATATTATTTCATACATAGTAAAACCTACCAAAACATCATCTATAAAAACAGATACTATCCGAAGCGAATCGTCTTTAAAATTGAAAATTCTCTGAAAAGCTTTAAATTCGTTGAGTTCGTATAGATTTTCTATAGATTTATTATCAGACCATTTTTTAAAAAAAGCTAAATAAAGTTCTTTTTTAATAGAAGCGACAGTCATGTGTTCTACTCGAACATTTGGGTACTTTGCCAAAAATCTTTTAATATTTTTTTTATGTGTGTTCCCACTCTCCCATTGATCTATATTTGCTAAATTTGAAATATTATAGATATAATCAGCAGAGTCTTTATCTAGTACCCCCTTATGTTCTGGTAGTACTGCTACACCAACAACATCTTCAGGAACTAGTTGTAAAAGTTTTTTACCATAGTTTCTTTGTGAAAAATCAAATAGAGTTTCTATAGTATCATCTACTTTGTTTTTTCCAATAAAAGACAAGAATCTTGCATTGGTAATATAATCATTAAAAACAACAACAAGATTTCCGTTTAATACAGAAATAAGTTTTGTTTTTTCAGTATCCCAAGAATACATACTTATAAAATTAAAATCTGAGTACGGCGGGAAATTATTCGTAATTTTTTGAATCTCTGACTGATCAGCTAATTCTAATTTTTTAAATTTTGGGAAATCTGGAATCATGATACAGAAAGTAGATATGCGCCTATACAAGTTATTATAATTGCAAAAATTTTTTGCCATAAATGTTTTGCTTGTATTTTTTCAACAGCAATTTTTGGAAAGAAGATTGTCAAAATAATACCTATAACAAAAACAAATATCGGCTGAAAAGACTCCGCCAAAAGCACAAGCGCAATAGGTGCCAACATATAAGCGAACGAAAAAGCAAGATTCCCAACAATATAAAACCCTTCATTAAGCCCATTCAATAAAAGAACGGGTGTTGAATTTGTTCGTATCGCCTTTATAAAGTTTTGTCTATATGATTTTATACAAATAAAAATGATCACACCTATAAAGGCAAGCATAAAATTCTCCCAGAAAAATGAGCGCCAAACATTTTCCTCTATCGCAGCTGCTTTAAACAAAACACTTCCACCTGCCCAAAAAAAAGCGGCGCAAAGCATTGGAATAACGACTCGTTTTCGAAGCTTAAATTTGTTTTCTATATCTATTTCAAAAGAAACAATCGCTGCCCCGAGTATAGTAATAAACATTGCTATAATTTGCATAGTATTTAGCACTTCCCCTAATATAAAGTAGCCTAATATATAAGCAAAAACTGGGACTAATTGATAAAAGACAACAGCAACAGATGCTTCTTCGTATTGTAGTGCTGTAAAATAACACCATAACACTGCAACATTACAAATACCCGCAACACACAAAACTAGTATATTTTTAAAACTAACATTAACAACATCTGGCTGAAAAAAATATAAAAAAGGCAAAGTAACTACAGAAAAAATTGAGGATATAATAAGCAGTGTGCCGATTCCTCCATTCTTAAAATACTTCTCTAAAAGTATTTTATCAATATGATTAGTAAGTGCGTAGACAAAAGGCCCCACAAGTGCCAATAAAAACCATGTCATAATAGTATTAATAATACTTTATTTTAGTATTTATGTCAAACTTTAAATATATTATGTACTGGATATCTAGTTCCCCGTTTTACAAAATTTGTTTCAGTATCCTGAAGTTTAAAGAGGTCTACAAAATATTTCTCAATAAATGCACAATCCATACCATTTTTGCAGGTATATGCATCGATACTCACAAACCCGCGAGCTGCAAATGTATGGATGCTGATATGGCTCTCTGCGATTACCACAAAGCCACTCCAGCCCCCAGGGTCTTTTTGACTGAGGTCTTCTGCGAAGTACACCACTGGTTCTGCAAGCTTGTGCATGCCGAGCTGCTCTGGCAAGTCATTGAGCGCCCCGAGCACCAATTCTTTAGAATTCAATAATGCCATATCTCCCCTGTACCCATCGAGCATAAAATGTTCACCAAAATTTTCTGTTTCCATAGTAAACTTATTATTTCATATATTATCAAAAATGTATAGACTAATAAAAAACCACCGATTTACTCAATCGGTGGTTTTTATAAATAATGCTTATCTCCCCTCTTCACTACCAAATTTCTTTAGCACCAAGACAATAAGTCCAATGAGTGCGATAGCTAAAATAATTACCCGTAGCATTCCACCTGCCAGTGACCAATACCTCATACTTGCAATAACAAAAGAAAGTACCCCGCCCCATACAAATGCATTTTTTAAAAGCGTATGCGCAACAAAAATCCCTGCTACAATACTCAAAAATCCAGATACAACAAGTAATATAAATACACGCATCTGATATGTGCTCTGTGCACGGTCGAGCATCTGGCGAGCAATGTAGTCTTCTTCGCAGAAGCCACTCTTTACTACAACACCTTTTTCATTTGGGCCGATTGTATCTGTCCATTTACCCCCTACTGAGGTACAGCTTTCATAAGTAGTATGCGTGACGATTTCTTGTCGCGGCGGAAAAAAGTCTTCGAAGCGAGGCTCTTTGTACACCAACGAGATTGTGTAATTAAAAAATAAATTGAGTATGATAATAATCGCAGCGACTATTCCTCCTTGTATCCATTTGTTGTGTTGCATATATGTTTTACTCTTTTTTATTAATAATACTTGCTACTACATCAGAGAGTTTGGCTCCCACGCGATTGAGCGCCTCGCGAAACGGCGCTTTCTCGTGGAGGTGTGGATGTGTATCTATCTCTACAAACCATGGCGCGCCGTATTTGTCTAAAATAAATTCCACCTGCGAATAATCCTTTGCGCCGATATGCATGTGTATCTTTTTTGCGAGCTCAGTGAGGAGCTCTTTTTCAGATTGGGTGAGTGTGTCTCGCTCCTCTATATATTCTTTTTGCTTGCGCATATCGCGAGTGAGCACCCCACGAGATGGCGACTGTATCTCTATTGGCGGCAATGCGTATGGTGCAGTACTACGAAAATCGTCCATCACCCCTACGGCAACTTCTTTGCCAAAGATATATTGCTCTGCAATAAATGGCACCGCATGCGACACGCTATCCTCTACAATCTGCGCGAGGTCGAGCGTAGTAAAGGCAAAGTATGTGTGGGCAGATGCGCCGCCGACAAGGGGCTTTATGACCCACGGCGG
>CAYVSW010000004.1:36302-38210 GCA_964454285.1 uncultured Candidatus Saccharibacteria bacterium
CATTACTATAAGTATACCAGACATATAGCTATTCTCTATCCACACTTTTGACAAAAAGATTATTTTACAGTATTGTATAAAAAAATAATAATTATGAACGTTCTATTTCAAAGTGACCTATTTCGTGTCACAAACAAAAAATCAAATGACGGTACAAAAACTTTAGAAGTAGTAGAAAGACCTCCTGGCGTAAGACTTATTATCCCTACTCCAAGTGGAATATTACTTAACTATGAATACAGACATGCATTACTTGGTTGGGACCACAGACTACCAGGTGGCAAGGTATGTGATACATGGGAAGAATATGAAAACCTTTCAAAAAATTGTGATGCAAATATCACCATGGGGCTCGCCAAAAACGCCGCAATAAAAGAAGGCTTAGAAGAGCAAGGACTTATCATCAAAAAAGATGATGTAGAATTTTTTGCTATTGCAGGCTGTGGTACCACTATCAAATGGGATTTGTATTATTTTATCGTTTTGAAATATGTGCAATCAGCACAACAACTCGAGGACGATGAAGATATACAACAAAAAATTATTCCTTATGACCACATAGTGCCACTATGTCTATCTCAAAATTTTTCTGAAGATCGTAGTTCTGCAATGCTTATGAAATTTTTGTACAATAGAAAAATTTTAATTTTGTAAAAACTACAAAAAACCTTTCAGAAATGAGAGATTTTTTAATACTTCCCGGTGCTTCCCTCTCTACCGGCACCACGAGCAGTATCCGAGAGCTCGGCTACTTCTAGTATCTCGCAGTCTTCAAATTTTTAGATCAGCATCTGCGTGAATTTCTGCCCTGCAGCTATAGTCTGCACCTCGTGCGAGAGATTGACCATAGAAGCAGTGAATTCCCCTCTGAAGCCTGCATCTATCACCCCACCTACTACTTTGAGCCCATTGTTAAAAGAGATGCTAGATTTGTCCCATACGAGCCCTACATGCCCAGGCGGTATCTCGAGCGCTATACCTGTACGCACCCGCATCTGACTCCCTGGCGCAAATACCACTTCCTCGAGCGCATAAAAGTCTATCCCTGCATCGCCCGGATGGCCTTTTGTAGGAACCTTTGCATCAGTATGAAGTTTTTTGATTTTGAGCGGCATGATAACTATTTTAAAACAAGTCAATGTAAATATTTTTAAGATAATAAAGAAGTTGCGCGATCTATATCACGACTGAATTCCTCTTGATCAGAGATTTTTATATTACTCATAATACGATTAGCTTCTTCCATTGCTAATGCTTTTTTTCAGTTTCTAAAATTTTGTGTTCTATCTCTAAAATGGATTCTAAAATATTAATTCGCTTTTGGTGCATTTTTTTAACCCTATTACCGTGACTTAATTTAATTAAAATACTTATAATTAAAAAAATAAAAGAAAGCAATCCAAAAAATATCAATATGTTTTTAATAAAAATAACATTTGAGATTGAGTTTGGTAGTGCTAATACACCTAAGTAACCAGTAAAACATATAGTAAAAATATTTTTAAATAAATCGAGTAAGCTATCATTTACTTTATTAAAATTACTACCTATAGAATCTAATTCTGAAAAAACTGACAGTTGATATTTTTTAAGAGAATTGTTTTTTTCTCTCTGCTCAAAAAGAGTAGTTCGTAATAAAAAATCTTTTGTTTTTTCTCTAGAAACAAAGTCTGCTATTTTTTTTCCAAATTTTCTTTTTCAGTATTGGTCATATTAATAAATATACTACTATACACAAAAACATTTTTAGTTCTTGCAATATTGTTTTTATTATACCCTATTTTTTTGAAGAAACCTCTTTAAGACACAGTAGAAAATTTTGTCTATGTAATACTTTAGCATTAGGTACAACTCACTATCTGTGTCATAAAACAATAAAATTAGCTATTTGTCAAAATAGGTATACAG
>CAYVSW010000005.1:0-1557 GCA_964454285.1 uncultured Candidatus Saccharibacteria bacterium
TTTATTTCTGCACTATGATAGTTGCAACATTTTGGCTGGTGCCGCAATCTACGAGGAAGTTGCCTTCTGTATCGAGCGTGATGATCTGGTATCCATATGCACCGAGATTGTATGTCTTGCCACCAAATACTACAGCAGCTGCAGTGTTTGTTCTATTGTCGAGCATGATTTGTGTACCTATTTTATATGTCACAGCAGTAGGAGTAGCCTGGCAAGATGTGCCAAATTGTACACGACGAGATGCGTACTGTGCGACAAGTGTAGTATAGTCTCCAAGTGTTGTCTGCTGAGCGACTCCCCCACGGCGGCGAATACGTTTTGGTGTAGGCGCTACTTCAGCTGGCGCCTGCTCAATAGTAACTTCTGGTACAACAGGTGCTTCAGTTGAACCAGGCTTGCGCATGATAGCTCGCACTACAAATACCACTACGAGTACTGCAATAATTGCCAAGATTAGTATCTTTATATTTTTTGGGATCTTTTGGAAAAATTTCTTCATAGGGCTACAGCGTACCATATAAAGACGTTTTTACCAAAACTATTGCACCTCGAGCATCAAGACATTTTTTTTGATACCGCAGTCTACAGACACAGTGCCTTTTTGTTTCAAGATAAGAAAAGCAAAGTCCTGCGGACCGATAGCAAATGGGAAATTCCCTATTTGCACAAATATTGGCCGAGTGTCTTTGTTGTCTACCATGATCTCATTGCCGTATGCAAAAGAAGTTGTACTCCCTCGTACTGGCTGGCAGTCTGCGCCAAATTGTATTGTTTTGTTTTGATACAGACTCACTGCATCAGTATATGAAAGCCGTGTTTGGTTTGAACGGATGAGTAGATCGAGCGGTGACGGCAATCGCGCTTTTGCCCCCCCGCTCTCGTCTGCTATACCCACCTCCTTTTGTGCACCTATTTGCACTCCTGTATCTGTCACCTTGGGAGCATGGACAAAAAGTATTTCTGGCTTTTTGGTATATACAGCAATACACAAAAGTCCGACCACTACAATACTTGCGCTTATGAGAATATTCTTTTTCATATCTATAGTGTACCAGATACAAAAAACCACACAAACAAAAAACCACCCCGAAGGGTGGTTTTTTGTTATCTTAATTTCCTACAGAAACTTAGACTATCCTAGCAATATTATTGCTTGATAGAGAAGCTTGTGTTAGGGAAACCAAAGATGAGTGAACCTGAAAGGTTTACACCTGTTGCACCGTTTGTAGATGCATCATCCCAGTTGAATGTTGAAGCACCAACTGATGATGTGATTGTAGGAATACCTGATCCAGTAGCTGCAGCACCTGTGAGTGAACCAAAGAGACTAAATGTCTTTGAAGTTCCCGCAGGAATTCTGTAACCATCAAATCCTGTTGCAGGGTTTGCGTTTGTATCAAGAGTACATGTAACCACCAATGAAGCTGGAGTACATACAGCACCTGAGATTGGTGAACTTGAAGAGTTACTGTCACTGATTACTGTACCTGCTACTGCTGTTGGAGCTGTAGAGAATCCAGAACTACTTACAGTAAACACTATTGTGTTCAACTTAAC
>CAYVSW010000005.1:1657-29649 GCA_964454285.1 uncultured Candidatus Saccharibacteria bacterium
AGACCAGATTGTGTTGTAGAAGCAACAGAAACTGTAGGAACTGATCCAACTAGTGTAACAGTAGGAGCAGCTACAGAAGGACTGAGAGTTGCTGTTGTACCACCTGAAGTGTATTTAACATATGTCAAAGACACGATAGATGTTGTGTTTGGTGTAACACCTGATGTACCAACTGGAGCATATGTTATAAGTGCATCGATAGAAGCACCTGAACCACCATTTGGAACAGCGATGTTAAGACCTTGGAGCCATGCAACACCAGAAACTACAGGAGCTGAAACTGAACCAACTTTAACACTTGTTACAGGGTTTGTAGCTGTTCCAGAAACAGTAAATCTGAGTTCAGTAATTGTTGAAGATCCACCTGTAGATACAAAGCTGTATGAAGCTTGTGAAGCATCAGTAGCACCTGTACCAGCAGCGATGTAACGAGCTGAAGTTGCACTTGAAGTAAGTGTAGGTGTAGCAACTGTTCCAGATGACAATGTGATTGTCTGACCTGTTACAGCTGAAACGTTGATTGCTACATTACTTGAAGCACCAAGAGCTGTAACAGCAAGAGTAGGGATAACTGTAACACCAGTTGCAGAACTTGTGTCAGCGAAGATATCGATAGTCTTTGTTGCTCCTGGAGCGATTGTAAAGTCTACAGAGAATACATTTGAAGCTTGTGGTTGTACTGGGATTGAGCCAGAACCAGTTGTTTCTGAAGTCTTAAGACCTGAAAGGTTTGTAAGAAGTGATGTACCACCGAGACCTACAGTAAGAGATGTAACACGTACACCCTCAGATGAAGACTGGTTCTGAAGAACGTATGAACCAATTCTTACATTTGCTGTATTTGGGTTTTGTACTTGGTTTGCGTATCCAGTGTTAACTGCTACACCAAGAGCACCTGCTTGCATTGTAAGAGATGTTCCTGTTGCTGCAGGAGTTGAGATAGAAGTCTTTGAATTCCATCCTTCACCTGTACCTGCACCAAGGTTTGCAGAGATTGTACCTGCAGTGTAGTTTACACCACCTGTTGTACGAAGGTCTGCGCGAACTTCAAGAGTACTTACTTGTCCAGCTGGGATTATAAGTTGTGATCCGAGGTTGAATGTAAGTGCACCTGATGTCCAGTTTTGCTGTGAGCCAACTTGTGCACCATTGAAGTACAATGCAACATTTTGGAGACCAGCAGCTGCTGGAGTTGTTCCAGAGATTACAGGAGTTGCAGTGATTGATGTAACCTTTACATCTTCACCGTATCCTTGTACACGGAAGCGACCGATAACAGCGTTTGAAGCACCACCAGTAACATTTGTCATTGCACTAAATGTTGGGTCTACAGTAACTGTAGCTGAACCAGCAGAGATAGTGATAAGACCACCTGTACTTGCTGTGAAGCTTGTAACCGCAAGGTTTACACCTGTAACTTGTGAATCAGAGATCATAAGGTCAGATGCTTGCTGAAGTGAAGTAGTCAAGTTGAAGCTTGATCCCTTTACTACAGTAGCACGAACCTCGATTGACTGATTACCAGTTGCGAGAGTAACTGGAGCTGAAGCGAAGTCAAATGATGCATAGTTTGAACCAGCAATTGTCTTCATTGTAGCTGCAGAGCCTGCTTGTACACCGTTAACGTAAAGCATTACGTTTGAAAGTGCATCTGCAGGAGCTGAACCAGTGATACGGAAGTTAGCAGCTTTGAGAAGTGCTGAACGTGTACCAATAGTAAATGCTTGTCTCCAAAGAGTTGTCTGAGCACCTGTACTTGGGTTTACAGAAGCTGCACTTGCAGTGTTTCCACCACTATATGCAACACTTGCAAGAGTAGCACCAGTAGCGATAAACATTTCGTTTCCACGGATGTTTACCATACTTGCTGATGTACCAGCTGTAAAGCCTGTAAGAGCTACAGAAAGACTGTATGAAGTAGTTGATGATGAAACATCAGCTTTTACAGTCAATGTCTTTGAACCGTTTACTGCGAGGTTAAGACCGTTCATAGTAAGCGTACCATTTGTATTAAATGAGTACCCATCTGTGATACGAGTATTACCATCGAAGAGGTAAACGTTTGAAAGAGTATTCTGATCTGAAACACCACCACGTGTAAGAGTTACAGAGTTAACTGTACCGTTACCTGTGAAAGTGAACTTTGCGAGGTCAGCTGTTGCTTGACCTGCAATGATTGTTCCAGCTGGAGTGTTATCTGAAGCAAGAGCTACAGATACAGGACCAGTTACTACTGTACCAGTGTTGCCACCAGTGTTTGTTTGTGAACCAGTTGTAGGCGCACATACATCAGTTTGTGCTTGAGCTTTCGCTGCAGCAGCTGCTGAGATAGGGCCGAATGTACCTGTTTGTGCAATAGCATTTTTCTTTTGGAAAGCCATTACTGCACGGCGTGTAGCAGGACCAAAGGTCATAGTTTCCTTGCCTTTGTTTCCTACTGATGTGTCAGTACACATGTTAAGGAACATTTGAAGGTTCTTAACATCTGCACCACGTGAACCTTGTCTGAGATTTCTTGTGAAAGTGTAAGTAGTTGCACCTGCTGTTGAAGCAATTGCGAGTACTGCCACCAAAGAAACTCCTACGAATTTTTTGATAGTCATAATGTGTTTAAATTTTTATAAGACGCAACATGTTTATTTGTGAAGTGTCGACAACACTAAATATGTGCGTATTTTGCTCGCATAGAAATGTCTTTATCACATCTCCATGAAAGCGGGTAAGATCTTTGTGTAAGTACTAGACAGTGCATATAGATGATTGCTCATTTGTATATGCGTTCTGCCGTGTCGACATGGCCGATACTGCATATCCATTCGTAGCTACAAGTGGATAAGCAGGCGGAACAATATCGAAAATACGTACGCGCCGAAATTACTATTTCTAGTAACGTAAGCTCTATTATATTTTCAATGATCATTCCTCTGTTTTGTGACTTGCGCCACAGGTCCTATACTACCATATCCTAGCGAAAACGCATAATATACAGGTAACAAAAAACATGTGGAAAGTGCACATAGTAGAGACGAGCAAGTCTTTCTTTTATTACACTATTTAGGTAGGTACAGTGACCAGCGCTTGCTCCCCTGCTTGGAGATACTCCCCTCCCCTACGAGCACTGCGAGGTCCCGCTGGATTGTCTTTTCAGATAGTGTCGGATAGGCACTCTGTATGTCTTTTAAGGTGGTCGCGGTGCGAGCATTTATAAACGACATGATATCTTCTTTTCTTTGTGATTTTAGGACCAATTCAGGAGCATTTTGAATTGTGTCTTTTTGAAGTCTTTTTGGCTGGGCAGGACCAGTAGTACTTGGTGAAGTAAACGACATTTTTGGAGCAGGAACCTCGAGCTCAAACATGCTCACTACTGTGTCTGCGTGCGCGTCTTCGAGAGCTACATATCGAGAGACTTCGTACGAGATGATAGATGCATTTTTGGTAGAGATCTCTTTTGCATATGCCGCGCCTTCGAGGATAGTAGTGAGGGCGCGAGCGATAGCTTTCGCCCGGGTAGCCTCCTCTTTGACCAGACATAGGACACTATCGCGCAAATGAGTCTTGAGTACAGACGTATCAGAGAGATGTGCCGTCACGAGGAAAATAGCAGCCACAAGCTTTTGTCCTTTTGTGTCTTTTATACTTTCGCTGTATTTCTTTGTTTTAATTGATTGTGTTTCCATTTTGATATGTCGTTTATTTTGCACGAATACGTCTGATAATGTCTTTTAGAGTGAAACTGTCTGGAGCCAGTATAAACGACAATGTCGTTTGCCACAATAGACCCGGTCGTGTTCAAATAATCCTTTGTTTATAATAGTTTTTTACGTACTCCTCTGATATACTGTATGCATAATATAGACGTAGATATGGCAAAAAAATCTGAATCAAAGCAACAACAAAAGAACCAAAAAGAGCTTCCCAAAGAAGGCAGAGAGACCAACCATGTAGTACTCGGGCTATCGCTCACCCTAGCTGGGACCATAGCAGCAGGGGGCCTCTTTGATGGTGCAGGGGTTGTAGGCTTTGCAGCCAAGCAAGCACTCTGGGGAGCGCTCGGTGTAGGGAGTGTACTCGCTCCTATTGGGCTCATCACAAGTGGGATACTAGTCATGCGCAAGCGCCGTATCAATGCGACTATCAAAGAGTGGGTATCGCTGACGCTTGCTATGGTAGCAGTGCTCGGTCTTGCAGGACTCTATAACCCAGCATGGGGCGGTATTGTGGGTGCAGGTATTGCTACAGGTGCAACTATGTTTTTTGATACCACATTTGCCTTTTTGGTCCTCTCTATACTATGTGTAGGATCATTTATTTTCTTTTTTGATCGAAGCCCAAACTTAATCTCTCTCTGGGAAAAAGTGCGTGGTATCAAAGTCCCACTTCCTCTCAAAAAAGACGAGGAAGAGGAGGCTGGAGAAGAGGTAGAAACGGGGGTAATTCCTGCATCTGCACTCGCTCTCGAAGAGGAAGAAAAAGTAGCCCCAGCGAAGCCTACTGAAAAGAAAGAAATGAAGATTACTGGCGGAGAGGAAGACGAAACTTCACTCCTCAATATGAACCTCTTCAAGAAGCGAAGCAACGGCTCTGATACCTATACCCCACCCCCAATAAACCTCCTCGAAAAAGACAAAGGCAAAGCAAATGTGGGCGATGTAAAAGCGAATGCAAATATCATCCGTCGCACGCTCCTAAACTTTGGTATCGAGGTAGAAATGGATGAAGTAACTATCGGTCCGACTGTCACTCGCTATGCGCTCAAGCCTGCCCAAGGGGTCAAGCTTTCTCGTATCGTAGGTCTCCAGAGTGACCTCGCGCTTGCCCTCGCAGCACACCCTATCCGTATCGAAGCACCGATCCCCGGCAAGAGTCTCGTCGGTATCGAAATCCCAAACAAGACCAAGTCTATGGTGGGTCTTGCAAACCTTGTCTCTGATGCAAACTTCAGTGATAACCCAGTACCACTTCTCGTCGCAGTGGGCCGAAATATCTCTGGTAAAGGGTCGTTCAAGAGTATTGCAAAGATGCCACACTTGCTCATCGCTGGTACTACCGGCTCTGGTAAGTCTGTGACCATCCATGCACTCATTGCATCACTCCTCTACCGCCACGGACCAGACGAGCTCCGCTTTATATTCGTAGATCCAAAACGTGTGGAACTCACCCTTTACAATGGTATCCCACACCTTCTCACCCCGGTAATCACCGAAGCCAAAAAAGCTATCCTCTCGCTCAAATGGGCAGCGAGCGAAATGAATCGCCGATACGATATCCTCGAGGGCCACAGTGTGCGCGATATCACCTCGTACCATGCACTCATAAAAAAGACCAAGATAGCAGAGGGAGCAGAACCTATGGAGCGCATGCCATATATCGTCATCATCATCGACGAGCTCGCAGATATCATGCAGGCATACCCTCGTGAGCTCGAGGCTGCTATCGTACGCCTCGCGCAGATGTCTCGTGCTGTGGGTATACACCTCATCCTCTCTACACAGCGCCCAGAAGTAAACGTGATCACCGGTCTTATCAAAGCCAATGTCCCAAGTCGTATCGCGCTCCGTGTCCCTACTGGTATAGACTCTCGCACTATCTTGGATGCGACAGGTGCAGAAAAGCTCCTTGGTATGGGAGATATGCTCGCAGTCGTCGGTGGCGATGGCCAGCCAGAGCGTCTCCAGAGTGCATATATCTCTGAAGATGAAGTAAAAAACATCGTCGCCTTTTTGAAAAATGCATATAGAGACGATGTCCGCGACATGATAGAGCTCACCGGCAATATTACTGCAGACAAAGTAAGCTTTGGCGACGATATCGGAGGCGAAGGCTCTGGAGACGACGACGAGCTCTACGAAGACGCGCGCGCATGTGTGATCGAGGCTGGCAAAGGCTCTACATCATATATCCAGCGCAAGCTCAAAGTCGGCTATGCTCGTGCTGCGCGCCTCATGGATATGCTCGAAGAGCGTGGGGTCATAGGCCCAGCCGATGGGGCAAAACCTCGTGAAGTGCTCGAGCAAGGTCTCAAACACAGCACAAGCGATGAATTAGCAGAAGATATGGGCCTATAAATATATGAAAAATCGTCTCTGTCTCAAAAAAATAGTATTTGCAACACTTGGTGTACTCGTACTTGGTTTTGTGTATCGTAATAGCAAAGACGCAATCTTTGGTACAAAAATCTCTGTCTCTATCGCTCGTGATGGCAGCACCGTGAGCGACACGACGCTCCCTATAGTCGGCTATGCACCAAAGGTAAAATCGGTACTAATAAACAAACACCCTGTAGCAGTAGATACTGCAGGAAATTTTCAAGACACTGTACTCCTCTCCCCTGGATACAATATTATCGAAGTATCTACTATAGATTCATTTAATAAAATAACAACAAAAGAATATCATTTGGTGGGTTCTCCCCCAAATAAAGATGTCGCACTCGTACCAGAAAAAAGTCAGACTAATTAATTTACATATATGGCAGCAAAACCAAAAGTACCAAAAGAAAACAACCAATCTATCGAAGATACAATAAAGAGCATCCAAACAAAATTTGGTGAAGGAGCGATCATGAAGCTCGGCGAATCCCCAAAGGTAGACATCTCTGTAGTCCCTACTGGATCTATCGGGCTCGACATCGCACTCGGCATCGGGGGTATGCCTCGTGGCCGTATTATAGAAATCTTTGGACCAGAATCGTCTGGTAAGACCACACTCGCCCTCCATGTAGTAGCAGAGGTGCAAAAAATGGGTGGTATCGCAGCATATATCGATGCAGAGCACGCAATGGATCCAGAATATGCAAAAAATATCGGTGTCAAAATAAATGAACTCCTCATCTCACAGCCAGACACTGGCGAGCAGGGGCTCGAGATCTGTGAATCCCTCGTCCGCAGTGGCAAGGTAGATGTGATTGTCGTCGACTCTGTAGCAGCGCTCACTCCAAAAGACGAAATCGAAGGCGACATGGGCGCACAACACGTAGGCAAACAAGCTCGTCTTATGTCTCAAGCACTCCGCAAATTGACCGCTATCGTACACAAGTCAAAGACTATTGTTATCTTTATCAACCAGATCCGTATGCAGATCGGTGTGATGTTTGGCAACCCAGAGACTACTCCAGGTGGTAAAGCACTCAAATTCTATACTTCTATCCGTCTCGACATTCGTCGTATTGCGCAAATCAAGAAAGGTGATGAGGTCGTCGGCTCTCGTACGAGAGTGAAGGTGGTCAAAAACAAAGTCGCTGCACCATTTAAACAAACAGAGTTTGATATCATCTATGGTGAGGGTATATCACTCGAAGGCGAGCTCCTCGCGCTCGGCGAAAAGCTCGAAGTTATCAAAAAGAGTGGGACATCGTATTCATACTTCCCTGCTAATGCAAAGCCGACATCAGAGAAACCAGCAAAAGGCAAAAAAGGTGCTGCAAGTGAAGATACAGAAGCGACAGATGCAGAGCTCGATGGCTCAGAAATCAAGCTCGGCCGTGGCTATGATGCATCTCGCGTATTCATGAGAGAGAATCCAAAAATCCGTGAACAGATTATGAAAGATGTCCGCAAACGTATGAAAGAGGTAGTCCTCGAAAGCTCAGCTGAGTAGACTTTTTATAAAAATCATATACAATCGAATCCTATGGCAATGTTAGAATACAACGAAGTACGAGAACGAAAAATTATTGTGTGGGACGGAGCACCGTATGAAGTGATATCTTCGCACGTATTCCGCAAGCAGCAGCGCAAGCCAGTAAATGCGACCAAGATCAAAAACTTGCTCACTGGCCGCGTAGCTGAGATATCATTTGGCTCATCTGAAAAGGTAGAAGAAGCTGATATCATGACAAAGACTGTCAAATACCTTTACACTGCAAAAGACGAAATCTGGTGCAGCGACCTCAAGGATCCGAGCAAGCGCTTTACTATCAAGGCAAGTGTCGCGGGAGACAAGATGCGCTTTATCAAAGCAAATAGTGAGATAGACCTTATTGTCTTTACCGATGATGAAGACGAAGAAACTATTATTGGCGTAAAGACTCCTATCAAAGTAGAGCTCAAGGTTACCGAGGCTCCACCTGCAGTCAAAGGCAATACTGCCACTGGCGGTAGCAAGGTGATCACTCTCGAAACAGGAGCGACAATCAATGCCCCCCTCTTTATCGAAGAAGGCGAGACTATTAGAGTCAACACAGATACTGGCGAATACGCAGAACGCGTAGGAAATAGTTTCTAAAGTAAAATAAATAAAAAACCTCTCAGTGATGAGAGGTTTTTTATTTACATGCAAATGTTAGTTTGCTACGTATGGCAAGAGTGCCATGAATCGTGCGCGCTTGATAGCTTCTGCAAGAGAACGCTGGTTCTTTGCAGTGAGCCCGGTGCGCTTGCGAGGCATGATACGGCCGTTTGGGTTTGTGAATTTCTTCAAATTTTCAACATCTTTGTAGTCGATAAACTTGATGTTGTTTGCATTAAAGTAATCTTGTTTTGTATTGTTCATATTTAGAATGGAATATCTTCTAAGTTTATTTCTTCTTCTGGGTACTCTACAGTATCGAGATCTGGAGCACTTCCCTTTTGTGGAGCCTCTGCGTCTGAGATACCAGCACTCATACTTGGCGCTTGCATCGGTGAACCTGATACCTGACCTGCGGACTTAGGACCAAATTGGAATGTCTCTACAATAATTTCTGTCTTGTAGTTTTTCTTTCCGTCTTTGTCGTCCCATGTGCGTGTCTGGATGCGACCTTCTACATAGAGTGAGCCACCTTTTTTGCACCATTGTGCGATAGTCTCTGCAGTCTTTCCAAATGCCACAACATTGTGGTACTCGACAGCTTCCTGCTTTGCACCATTGGTGTCTTTCCATGTACGATTTGTCGCAAGACTGATAGACACAACCTTGTTTCCATTTGGAAGCGCCTTGAGCTCAGGATCACGAGTGAGGTTCCCCATCAAAGATACTTTGTTTAGATACATATTTTTAAATAATTTGTTTAGTAATACCTAAAGTATAGACTATGTACGACCATACTGTCTATGTTGCGAGCTTATTCTGTGATTTCGAGCTCTGGGAGCTTTTCGTGTGCAGCGAGAGGTACTTCTTCTGTAGATTCTTCCTCTTCTTCAGCTACAACACCAGCAGCATCTGCGGCGAGTATTTCAGCAAGAACAGCATCTTCTTCTACAGCTACCTTTTCACGACGTGCACCTGTAGGCTTCTTGAATGCGATTACATTTTCGAGACTTGTTTTTGTGAGCAAGTATCGAACAATGTGCATGTCAGCATCGAGAGCCTTTTGGATAGCAGCGATTTGTTCTGGCTCTGCAGTGAATTTCATAGAACCAAAGTATGCAGTGTCCCACTTCTCTTTCTTTCCTACGTGATCTACAGTGATAGTGTAGGTAAGATCGATGTGCTCAGCTTCTGATTGTGTGTGCACAGTGCCTGCAGCATCAGTGATGATTTTTGCAAGTGCTGCGATAGAATCAGCGACTTTGTCTTCTGTGATAGTCGGTACGAGTAGGTATCCTAGCTCGTATGTGCGATTTTCTTCCATATAAATAAATGTTTTTGTTATTAAACGAGCCCGCTTCGGACCAATGTCCCACAAATCTATGTTTGCGGGAAACGGGGGCTACAGGGGCTATACTACACTAAAAGAGCCTTTTTGTAAATAAAACCTATATAATAAAGAGTTTTTTGGTATTTTGGAGTAGTACAGCCTTGGTTTCCTCTATTGAGAGACCTTTTAGCTCTGCAATCTTCTCTACTACTTCGAGCACATAGACTGGCTCATTGCGAGTACCGCGATGGCTCTTTGGTGCTGCAAATGGAGCATCTGTCTCTGGCAAGATACGATCTATAGGTACAAAGCGTACCACCTCCTCGTACTCTGGAAATATAGTGATGACACCAGAAAACGAAATATAAAATCTAAGATCCAAGAAACGCTGCGCTATCTCGGTATTGCCCACAAAAAAGTGCGCAGTGCCACGAAGATCTGGATACTCTATTTTGTGTTTCTCGAGTATATTGAGCGCGTCTTCGTATGCGTCCATAGTCCCTTGTTGTGGGCGGATATGGAGCATGAGCGGCAGATTTGCCTCGTGCGCTATCTCTATGTGCTCCATAAAAAGTAGACGCTGGATGTCTTTTGCATTCTCAGTGCGCTCAGTCTCTCTATAGTAGTCGAGCCCGCACTCACCTATCCCTACGACACGTGCATCCCCTGCGAGCTTTTCGAATGCATCAATATCAAAATCTTTTTCCCACTCTGTCGGATGCTGGCCGACTATCGCCCAAATGCTTTCATGTGCTGTCGCAAGTGCTACTGCTTTTTCGCTCGTAGCGAGGTCTACACCGATACATATCGTACCTACTCCTGCTTCCTCCATGCGCGCTATAGACTCTGCGGTATCACCTGCAAATTGCTCCAAATTGAAATGTGAGTGTGTATCTATAACTTCCATGTTATTTTTCTAAACGTTTAAATAATGGCTCTGTCGGTTTTTTGTTTTCTTGTATACACGAAAGGATAGCAGCTGATGTATCAGGAAGAAATGGCGCGAGCATAGTTGCTATGTCAAAGAGCTTGGTACCACATGTTACAATAAGCTCTTTTCCTTTTACTTCATCTGTCTTTATTACACTAAATGGCTTCTCGTCATTTATAAATTTATCGAGCTCACCTATTTGTGCCCAGATATATTCCATAGCTTTTTGAAGATCAAATTTTTCTATATATGTAGTGTATTCTGCTGGAGCTGCAAAGGTTTCTGTAGGAATTTTTTCTAGATGCTTTTCGGTGAGTGTAAGTACACGAGATGCGAGATTACCGAGCCCATTTGCAAGGCCTGATTCATATGCATTTTGCACTGTCTCGAGTGTCATATCAGAATCTTCAAAAGAAGACACGTGGCGCAGGAGATAATATCTAAGCACATCGAGGTATTGCATACCTGCTGCTTCTGCAAATAAATCAGTGATATCACCCGGGCGAATAACGTTACCCAAAGACTTAGACATTTTTTGTCCACCAGAGTTTATAAAGCCATCTATAACTATAGTATCGGTATTGTGTGTATCACCCCCAAATGCAGACATGAGCATTGCTTGCCACATTGCAGATTGCTGGCGATTGTTGTCCTTGCCGCAATACTGCACAGTCTGTCCGTTTTTCCAGAATTTTTCAAAATTACCCATATTATCTGGCCAGCCAAGACATGAGATATAGTTTACGAGCGCATCAAACCATACATACATCACATGCCCTTCATCTCCTGGTACAGGGACACCCCATGACATTTTTTCTTTGAGGCGAGAAATAGAAAAGTCTTCGAGCCCTCGTGCAACAAAAGCTTTTGTTTCGTTATATCTAAAATCAGGGATTATAAAATCTGGATGCGTATTATAAAAATCCAAAAGCTTTTGTGTATAATTTGAAAATCGGAAAAAGTAATTCTCCTCATCGCGAAGTTCAATATCTCTGTTTGGATGTATCGGGCATTTTCCATCTACAAGCTCTGAATCTGTCTTTGCAAGCTCACAGCCAATACAATATTTTGTTTGATAGTTCTTTTTATATATATCACCACGAGCATCACACGATTTCCAAAACGTTTGGGCTGCTGCAATATGATGCGCATCTGTAGTACGAATAAAATTATCGTATGAAAGATTAAGTGTCCCTTTGAGTGCCTTAAAAGTTTCTGCAAAACCGTCAGTATAGACTTGAGGATCTATACCTGCCCCCTCTGCTGCTTCTTGTATCTTTGCGCCATGCTCATCGGTACCAGTATTAAAAAACACCTCTCTCCCCTGTGCACGATAATATCGTGCGAGCACGTCTGCACGGATGATTTCCATGGCAAAGCCTACATGGGGATCGCTGTTCACATACGGCAAGGTGGTGGTTATATAAAAAGATTTTTGTTCCATAGTATCTATATACTATTTTCGGTTATTTCTAGCAAGCTTTTTTTCTTTTCTACGTCACTCATATATTCGAGGACAAAAACAGCTACTGGGATAGCAAGGATAGCACCCCAAAATCCAGCGAGGGTGATACCAATCATAAATGAAAGGAGTACGACGAGTGGTGGTATGCCGACAACACGCTTCATAACCAACGGACTTAGAATATAACTTTCTATTTGCTGCAAGATAATATAAAAAATAAGTACTTTTAGTGCCAAGAGTGTACCACCTTGAACCAAGGCAAAAAGTATTGCAGGGATTGCCGCAAAAATAACACCAAAAGGGATAAGCTCTGCAATGCCTGTCGTCACACCTATCAAAAATGAATACTCTAATCCAAGTAATGCAAAGGTAATAAATGTAATCGCACCCATAAGTACTCCGAGCATGAGCTGACCTTTAAACCATAGTCCTATTTTTTGCTGCGTGCGAGCCCAGAGCCCAATAACATACTTTTCATTTTTTGCAGGTGTCACAATACGGAGAAAACTCACAATACCGCGCTCTTGGATTGAAAAATAAAATGATAAAATGATCACCAGTAGTGTATTTACAACACCACCAAATGCAGTCCCTATCACCGCGGTGACTCCCTCTGAAAGCGATGTTGTAACTGTTTTAATACTTCCCAATACATCCTTAATAGAAACACTACTAGCTGAGAGATTATTTACAAAATTTGTGGCACCTTTTATAGACTGCGAATCAATAGATGCACTCGACGGTATGTAACTCGATATAAGACTAACAACTCCCGAAAGCTCTCTAAAGATAACAGGGACGAGCGCATAAACAACTGCAACTAATACTCCCACCCCTACTGTAAAAATAAGAGGGACCGAGAGCCCGCGCTGTATACCAAAGCGTTTAAAAAAGAATACACCAGACTCCACAAACGATGCAATAACAATAGCGACAAGAACCAAAAGAAGAATGTCTTTTATTTGCCACAACAAAAGGAGTAGTACAATAAAAAGTATAGTACGGATAATAGTACTGTTATTTATGTGTATTTTTACCTTTTCTCCCATATACTAGAAATTATACCACAAGAATACTTTTGTCGATGTCTTTTTCCTCAAAAGGACCTATAGCTGCGAGGGTGAGGTTTTTGGTGGTAAATATCTCGCTCGCTATCTTTTGAATATCTTTTGCAGTGACTTTGCGGACGCTTTTTTCTATATCAGCGATATCGCGGATCTTTTTTTGCTGTACTGCCTCTGCAGCGAGATAGTTTGCCCATGAATCTGAAGACTCGAGCCCGAGGAGCATACTCCCTACGATGAGCTCTTTTGCTTTACTGAGCTCTGCCTCAGAGACAGCAGTAGTTGCAATTTTTTTGCATCCTTTGAGGATCTCTTGTATCACTTCTTGTACACGCGCATTGGTGACCCCTGCAGCAATCTCTATGTAACCATGGTCGCTAAAAGTATCTGCCCCAGCGCGCACATAGTATGCGACACCCATTTCTTCGCGAAGCTTCATAAATAAACGAGAACTCATTCCCCCGCCGAGAATAGTAGTGAGCACGCCGAGCACTGTATTTCTTTTGTCTTGTACATCGTATGCGCGGAAGCCAAATACAATATGCGACTGATCTGTCTTTTTGTATTGTACGAGGAGTTTTGCTTTTGATTGCTTTTCTATTACTGGCAATTTATCATCGCGCTTTCCTTTTTTGATACTGCCAAAAACTTTTTGCACCTCTTTTTCTACTTTTTTTGTATCAAAATTTCCTGCCACTACTATCGTCGTAGCATTGGGTACATAGTGCATTTTTTTGTACTGTACAAAATCTTCGCGCACCATACGCTTTACATTATCGCGTGTCCCTGCGATACCCCACCCTGCTGGAGTGTTGCCATAGAGCCCTTGCATCAGAAGCTCCTGCACAGCGCGCTGCGGCATGTCTTCGTACATATTGATCTCCTCTATAATCACGCCTTTTTCTTTTTGCATTTCAACTTCTGGAAATGTGGAGTTGAGATATATATCTGAGAGTACATCAAAAATTTTGACAAAGTCTTTTGGCTGGGCTTTTGCATGATAGCCAGTGAATTCCTGGCTGGTAAATGCATTGTACTGCGCACCAATACTCTCGAGCTCGCTCGATATATCGTGGGCATTTGGCCGTTTTGTAGTCCCCTTGAAGCACATATGCTCGAGGAAGTGCGAGATACCGTTGTTCTTTTTATTCTCATATTTAGACCCTGTCGCTACCAGTATCATAGCGGTGACGGTCTGATTGTCTTTCATCGGCATCATTACAAGATTGAGACCGTTGGGGAATTTTTTCTGAGTGAATTGCATATTATTGCTGAATGTATTTTACGATATCTTGTATAACTACACGCTCCTGGGCGCCAGTGTCGCGATTGCGGATGGTCACCGTGTCGAGAAGATCTGGATTTTCGCCGAGTGTGTCGAAGTCTACGACGATGCACCATGGAGTACCTATCTCATCTTGGCGGCGGTATCTTTTGCCGATGTTGCCATTGTCATCGTATGCGATATTACCAAATTGTTTTTTGAGCATAGTAAATACCTCGCGAGCCTTAGTGATAAGCTCTGGCTTGTTTTTGAGAAGTGGCGATACACATGCGCGGTATGGCGCCACTGCACTTGGGAATGCGAGATAAGTGCGAGTCTCCCCTTTTTCGTCTTGTACTTCTTTGTACGCTGAGGTAAGGAGTGCGAGGAGTGTACGACCTACACCAAATGATGGCTCGATCACATGCGGGATAAAGCGTGTCTTTGTCTCTTCATCAAAATACGCAAGCTCGGTACCCGATGCTTCACTGTGTTTTTTCAAATCATAATCTGTACGATATGCGAGCCCGTACAATTCTTTGCGGCCAAATGGAAAATCAAATTCAAAATCTATGGTGCGCTTTGAATAGTGCGCGCGATCTTCATCTGCCACCTCAAGCTCATGTACTGCATCTTGCGTGAGACCAATGTCTTGTGTAAAGCTCCAAACTTCTTTGCGGAATTTTTCAAAGTTTTCAGCCCAGGTATCTGGAGCTACAAAATACTCTATCTCCATTTGCTCGAGCTCACGCACGCGGAAAATAAAATCCCGAGGTGCAATCTCATTGCGAAATGCTTTACCAATCTGCGCCATACCAAATGGGAGTTTTGGACTAAATGAGTCGAGTACATTTTTGAAGTTTACAAACATACCCCCTGCTGTCTCTGGGCGTAGATATGTAATAGAAGAATCATCTTGTATTGCACCAAGACTTGTTTGGAGCATCATATTGAATTGGCGTACATCGCCAAATGCATTTCCATCGGGGCTGAGGATTTTGTGCGCTTTGATTGCGGCATCCATATCTGCAAGCGACATACCTTTTGTATCAATATTTGCAGCCTCAAGCATATGATCTGCGCGATATCTTTTTTGTGTTTTGAGATCTTCTACAAGCGGGTCAGAAAATCCGGCTACGTGTCCCGATGCAACCCATGCTTGTGGGTTCATCAGTATTGCAGCGTCTATACCGTACATGTCTTCTCGATCGAGGACAAAACGCTTCCACCACAGCTGCTCAATATTCCTCTTGAGCGCTACGCCAAGTGGACCATAATCCCAAGTACCTGCGAGACCTCCATAGATCTCAGAACCTTGGTAAATAAAGCCTCTGCGCTTGCATAGGGAGATAATCTGCTCCATTGATACGTTGTTTTCCATATAGGCTATGGTAGCACTTTTTCGGCATCTGTGGAATAGGCAGGGTCTGTGTCAAGGCGTGTCGAAAGTGCTGGACGTGTTGAATTTATTGGGGCATTTACCACTACATCAGTACCAGAGATGATAGTCTGGCCGAGGAGTGCGATAGGGCTCCCTACTTGGCTCTTTGAAGGGCGTGCACTTATTTGAAAAGACACTGTTTTGAAATTGTTGAGATTGGTCTGCTTTGGCATATTACCAATCATCCATGTGACCATGCGAGAGTCTGGGTCAAAACGCACTTGCTCTGCTTGTGGCATCACTACCCCAGTATAGGCGATACCATCTGGGAGCTTTGCTGTAGCGACGACATTTGAAAGCGGATTGCTCGATGGCTTGATAGTCCAAGAGATAGTGTAGGTGGTCTCTTTGTTTGCACGCGGTGGGTACGGGCCAGTATTTTTGATAGGACCAATACTCCAGAGCGACTGCGCTGCAAATTGTATCGCTGTCGCAAACGAGATAAGCTTTTTGTCTATTGTCCCTATACTAAATGGTATGTCGCTGTTGCTCGAATTTGCAGATACAGAGAGTGCGAGTGCGAGTGTGCTCGAGTTGAGAGACTCTTTTGGCGTGAAAGAAAAATCAAAACTCCCTGCCTGCCCTGGCGCAATTGCGACAAAGTCTGCATTGGTCTCGCCACTCCATACGATAGTACGAGAGACTTCGTCATATGCACCATCGGGTACCTCTACTGTGCTCGGATCTATAGCTACCCCATCGAGCGACATAGTGAGGAGTGGGTTTGTGAGCGCTACCGATGCATTGTTTTGCCATGAGACAGTACCCTTGATTTGTTTTCCTTTTTCAAGCGTCACATTGTCTGCGGGGGTGTCGCCTATTTTTATAGAGGCATTGAGAAATGGGTCTTCGAGGGTTGTAGTTTTGAGCACTGAATTGTATGCGACAGATATATCACTCGAGCCTGCATCATGCGCAATACCAGCATATATTCTAAATGCTTTTTCGTCACCTTTTTCTCCGAGGAGTCTCCCCTGGACTACGACATCTGCAGTAGAGTCTTTTACCAAATCCCCGAGACTCCAGATATTGTTGCCTGCTACCGGCTTTGGCACACTCGATTCATATACAAAGCCACTCGGATACTCCATACGCACGAGGCCGTTTTTCAAAACTTCGTCTCCAGTAAATACAATATGCGATGCAATAGTAATAGGCTGATTTGACGATACAGATGTTGGCATATCTACAGTGAGGTTGAGCGGAGATGCATTGATCACCACGGCAAAGGTACTCGTCTTTAAAAATTGCGCAGTAGAGCCAGCCAGCTGGTATTGGAGCGTCGCAGTGATTGTACGAGTGGAGCCCTGCTCACCATAGAGTACTGGCGCAAATGGCTGACTTTTTGTTTTTGTAGAACCTATTGTGCCGAGTGACACACTGCTGCGTACTACCTCTGCCTGGGGGCCGTCGTCTGCGCCTTTTGGATATGAGATAGTGAGCGTCGTATTTAAAAGATCGCTCGAATTTTTGTTTGCAATAGATATAGAAATAGGGAGTGATGATCCAGCGCTGATAAATGAATTCCCTAGTATTGCGATATCTACATTTTTGCTCGATATAGTGACCGCACCTCTATATATAGAAAAATACGCAACCCCTGCCCCTACAAGAAAAAATAGTACAGAGAATATAAAAAATGCCTTGTATCCTGCACTGAGCTTGCGTCGTGCTTGCCGTGGGACCACCGTCTCCCCCCAGGTAGATTCTACTTTTTGCCGAGCTGGGCGCAATATCCCATATTTATTTTGTGGGATCTGCTTTGGGTCGCGAGAATACAATTTGTTTTGTAGTTCTTTGATGTGGTCGATATGCTCTTCTGCCATAGTATATATAGTATACCAGACAAGGGCGAAAATATATTGTTTATAAGTGCGCCGTGAGGAGCGCCTCATGCACACTGCGTATCATTTTTTTCATATCGGCTTCTACTACCTGCCCTACTGCATCAGCAAAAGGGAGTGTCACAAATTTTTCTTGGCTCTCTTCTACAGCAATATACCCGAGCATAGTCGCAATGCGCCAAAGCGAGAGCGTATCTACAATCTCTGGGCTTATATCGTGTGCATCGTGCACATAGTCTGCAAGTGTCTCGAGATGCGCAAAGAGGTCTTCATGTGGGATACCCTCTCCTACTACAAGCCGATCTACAAAAGAAAGACTCCGCACAAAAGCACGAGCATAGGTAGTATCTACAAGTTCAACCACAATCTGCCGTTGCATTTGGAGGCTTATGAGCCGCCATACTTCGCGCCCTTTTACGAGGTCTGCGCGCACATAGCTGTATTCGATGAGTGCACTACTAAGCTTTGCCCCGGGCTTGCGCACGCCCTGTACACTCGCCACTACCAGCCCCATGTCGCGCGTAAGCAGCCACACCCGCGCATTCGCCTCCCCACTCGGGGTGACTTTGAGAATAAATGCATCGGTGTGATATATGGTGTGCATATCAGGAATTAATTCTCGTATGCGTAATTATACGTTTCTAGATCAACGCGCATAAAATCTACAAGCTTTTTTGATTCGAGGTCGTATGCACAATTTTCATATGGATTTTCTGGCGTATCGAGCTTCATATGGTTAAGCTGATATGCATAGACTTGCCCTTTCAAAGGTTTTCCAGGGTAGCACCACAAGACCCATTTTTCTCTCCCTTGTATATATTCATTCGGCAGACTAACCTGCTTCTTTGATAGTAAATACAACATGAAATGCTCTTCCAAGAAAAAATTCAATTGTTCTTCAGTCAGTTCTCTTCCGCAATATATTGCATCATCTGCTACATATTTTTGAAATGCAACGTCTTCAAAATACACTCGCTTGAAAGTTCTGAAATCAGAATCAAAATCTCCTTGATAGCTAAGATACAACTGATTCCATACTTCATATGAAAATCCATGCTGTATCTGAAATTTGTTTTTATCTTTCGAGATTAGATTCTGAAATGCATTCTTATGATTAAGAACAAGATTCATAAACTTTTGCTTAAGTGTAGATGCTTCTTCTTTTGAATGCATATACAAGAAATCTCCATAAATCATATTGAGTCCAATCTTTGTATCTGACATTTTATCTAATGCTAGATATTGAATATATTCGAAACATTGTTTTGAACTTTGTCCTGTTTCATTTTCAGTACGAACAAGTGATATCGGAAATACCAAAATGCCATACTCCTTCGGGAGCTTGTTTATATCGTGGAATACATTTTTAGGAAGCTCTGCCATATGTTTATTTTATTTCTAATGATATTTCTTCTCCGATAGATACAGTATCTGCCTGGACAGTTTTTTTGAAGAGCTCCATATCGGCGATAGTATCGTGATATGTCTGCGGGATAGTGAGTACTATAGTATCGCTCGGTGAGAGACCTTTTTCTTTACGCATGTCTTGTACTGCGCGTACAAGCTCTCGGTATTCACCTTCTTTTTTGAGCTCTGGAGTTATCTCAGTATCAAGCGCAAAATCTCCTACAACAATACTCTTTACATTGAGCTCGTCTTGGATGAGTGCATAGTATTTTTCAAGTCCTGTGTGTGGCATACTAAAGCTTGCAAGTGGCTGCTTCACGGCAATGCCTACTTTTTTGCGAAGTGCATTACCCTCAGTACATACACTGCGGACTTTTTCCATTTCTTCTATTACTGCACTATCTACACTTCCTGCTTTTGGCCATACGCTCAAGTGTACAGAAACTTCGTCTTTTTCAGTCTTCAATTTCTGCCAAAGATCCTCTGCACTAAATGGTGCAAATGGCGCAAGAAGCTGTGCGAGGGTTTTGAGTACTACATAGAGTGTCTTTTTTGCATCTACATCGCCATCGCGAAGTCTCTCTCGTGAGCGGCGTACATACCAGGTAGACATATCGTCTATGAAGTCTTTGATAGAACGTGTCGGGTGAAAAAGCTCAAAATTGTCGAGGTCTGTAGTCATTTCTGACACAAGCTGATTGAGGCGTGCGAGTATCCATACGTCGAGTACATTTTCTGATTGTAGTTTTTCGAGACTGAGACCTATTTCAAGACTTGGGTCACGATACATTTCGTAGAATGAAAGTACATTGTATGTGAGTGAGAATACTTTGTTCTGTATTTCTGCGACAGACTTTTCGTCGTAGTTTTTGCTCTCCCCTGGCTGGTTCACACTGTACATCCAGTAGCGCACTGCATCTGCACCAAACTTCTCCATCTGTTCAAATGGCTCCACGATATTACCTACAGACTTACTCATCTTTTTGCCGTCTTTGTCGAGCAAGTGCCCGAGACAGATTACATTTTTGTACGGAGTCGAGCGATCCATGAGCACGCCCACAGTAAGGAGTGTATAGAACCATCCACGAGTCTGGTCGATAGCTTCTGAAATAAAGTCTGCTGGATACAGGATATCCTGATTGAACGGATAGTGCTCTTGTGCAAACGGCATCGCGCCACTGTCGAACCATACATCCATCACTTCTTTGACGCGAGTGTATTCTTTGCCGTCTTTGATAAGCAGCGCCTGATCAATATATGGGCGGTGGAGATCTATCTCATATTTTTCATTGTGTGGAAGTGGGACAAAATCTACCTTGCGAATTTCTGCATTAGCAAAATTTTTGTAATCACGAGATTCCTTGAAAAGACTATCAAAAGAAATACCTTTGCTGTGGAACTCGAGCGCGCGTACTACTGCCCCATGAGACACGATGAGTATTTTTTTGCCTTGATATTTTGATTCCAATTCATAAAGGAATTCCCCTGATCTTTTTACAACATCAGCATACGACTCGCCATCGAATACCTTATAATTGTATCTATCGTGATGCATATTGCGCACAGAGAAATAGCTATCCATAGGCTTGCCGTCAAATTCTGCTCCTACATTCCACTCTACAAGGCGGGCATCACTTACTATCTTTGAAATATCGAGACCAAGCTCAACTGCAACAAGTGATGCTGTCTCTAGCGTGCGAGGAAATGGCGATACAAAAATATAGTCAAATTGTTCCGGCATAGCCTTTGCAGATGCGACAACTTGGGCAATACCTTTTTCGGTGAGCGCATCTTCCCCATCGATACTACAATTCCACACGCCAGCAACATTGTGCTCTGTCTCGCCGTGGCGCATCACAAAGTACTCATTGCCAGACTTTTTTGTATGAGCCTTGAGGGTGTCTATAGAGTCTACGACAAGCATATCGCCGTCCGCACTAGTCCACACTGGAAGCGGAGTACCCCAATATCGCTCGCGAGAAAATGCCCAATCTTTTGCTTCTTTGATCCACTCACCGAAGCGGCCTTCTTTGATATGTGCAGGGTTCCAATTCACGGTATCATTTGCTGCCATAAGCTCATTGCGGAGCTGCGACATGCCGACATACCAGCTGTCTCGTGCGTAGTATAGAAGCGGAGTTTTGCATCTCCAGCAGTGCGGATATGAGTGCTCGTATTTTTCTTTTTTGAAAAGGTGCCCGCGATGTGCGAGGTCTTTGATGATATCTACTGCCACCTCTTCTGTCTTTACAAAGCGCCCAACGAGGAACTCTGGAGTAACTCCTGCTATGAAATTGCCCGTGTCATCTACTGTATGCACCTTTGGTAGGCCGAGCTTTGTCGCAAGCGCGAAGTCGTCTGCTCCGTACATTGGTGCAATATGCACTACACCAGTACCGTCTGTAGTGGTGACAAAGTCTGCAGTCTGTACCTTGTATGCATTTTCTATTCCCTCTATTTTATACAAAGGTTCATATGAAAGCCCCGCAAGGTCTGACCCTTTCATTTCTTTTATAACTTCATATTCCCCTTCTACTATAGTGAGGCGCTCTTTTGCGAGAATCAAAAATTCATTTTTTGGTGCTTTTTGAATAACAATAGGTTCTCCTTGTTTTTTTTCAAAAGATTCTAAAGATGAAAATTTTTCTATTACCACATATTCAATATCTTCTCCTACTGCAAGAGCGACATTACCTGGGAGTGTCCAAGGGGTGGTAGTCCATGCGAGGATGTATGTATTCTCCTCTCCCACTATTTTGAATTTTGCAGTCACCGAAAGATCTTTTACATCTTGGTATTCTTGCGCGAGCTCATGTGTAGAAAGCCCTGTCCCGCAACGCGCACACCATGGCACAATACGATAGTCTTTGTAGAGAAGCCCGCGGTCTGAAATCTTTTTTACAATACTCCAAAGCGACTCCATATATTGTGGATTGTATGTGTAGTATGCATCGTCAAAATCTACCCAGTATCCCATGCGCTCGGTGAAGGTCTGCCAGAGGCCGATGTACTCGTGCACGCTCTCTTTACACTCAGTATTGAACTTCGCCACGCCGTAGCCCTCGATGTCTTTTTTGGACTGGAGGCCGAGCTTCTTTTCTATCTGGAGCTCTACAGGGAGGCCGTGTGTATCCCACCCTGCTTTGCGGCGTACATGGAAGCCCTGCATAGTCTTGTAGCGAGGGAGCGTATCTTTGAAGGCTCGTGCCGCAAGGTGGTGGAGCGCTGGCTTTGCATTGGCAGTCGGTGGCCCTTCATAAAACACAAAATCCCCACCTGGCGCTTCTTTTTGCAAAGTCTTTTCAAAGATATTTTGGCTGTTCCAAAACTCGAGAACTTTTTCTTCTCTTTGTGCCGCTGCTGATTTTTGTGTTTGTGATTCTGACATATATATAAAATTAATCTTGTAAAAATAAAAAAACTCGTCGTTACAATACAAAAAATGTATTGCAAGGACGAGTTTTCTCGTGGTACCACCTTGGTTCTCTTATAAAAACTATAAGACTTATTTGCCGCTATATCGGGCATACCCGCTAGGTTCTATTTATCTCGCCAGAGCATCATATGCGGGCGGACTTTTCTTCCTAGAGCATGCCCCGCAAGACGGGGCGAAGGAGTGATACATCTCGTTTGACGAGATATCCTTCATTGCTTGTATCAGTATACTACCACAAAAGCCATATCATGCAAAAACTATTGTACCTGAGGAGCTTCAGTGCGGATCTGGCGCTTGTCTTCTTCTACCATTTTTATGATACGCGCGACGAGGTTTTTTGGGTCGATATCAAAGATTACATTTGGTGCAGGGCGACCGCTTTTTTCTATCATATCCTTGATCTGCTCTGCTGCAGTCCAGCTACCTTCGAGTACACCGACAGGTTTCCCATCTTCGAATGCAATAGTGAATTCATGAAATGTACCAATACGTCCACAGCCGATAAGTACTGCATCGCAGCTGCGTGTGAAAAGGAGGTCTCTCCCAGGGAATCCAAATCCTGTGTAGATGATGAGGTCCATATAGTCTATCGGCATACGCCAATTCTCTACATGATCTTTTTCATTTTGCGCAGGAGAAAGCCCAATAGATATACCTCCAGCTTCTTTTGCGCCCATACATGCCCAAAGTGGAAAACCAGTAGTCGCCCCAGTGACAAGTATGCCACCCTGTCGGACTATCTCAGCACCGAGTGCTTTTGATTTGTCGAGTGCATCTATACCGCAATGCCCTGTCTCGGCAGCACCAGATACTCCTATCTTTATCTTGCTGTGCCCGTGTTTATCTGTGTTGTGCAATTCATGTTCTCCTATCATATGTGTTTTATTATACTATTAATTACAATCGAGTATAGTACTCGTACCTCCCTCGGGCGCTTCTGCATAAATACCCAAATAATCCCGCAGTCTCTGTGTGAGAAAGAGTGCGCTCTGTGGTTCACCCATTACCACAAAAACTTTTTTGAGTGTATCTGCGGTTGCTTGCACAAATTCTATCAAATGATCAGAGTCTTTGTGTCCTGAGTAGCCATCGATAAACACGACCTTTGCACGTACTGATACTTCCATACCATTTATTCGGACGCTCTTTGCACCGTCTTGGATGAGCCTACCGATAGTCCCCTGACTTTGATACCCCGTGAGAAGCAAGATATTATTTGGATCTGGCAAATAATTTTGCTCATGGTGCAAGATGCGACCGCCATTGGACATGCCACTGCCCGCAATCACGATTTTTGGATTTGGAATATGCAAGATATCTTTTGATTCTTCGGTGAGGAGTGTCGACTTGAGCCCTGGGAAATTGAATATATCTTCTCCGTCGCCTACCATCTTTTGCGCTTCGTCATTGAAATATCGCGCAAACGTTTTGTAGATCTTCGTGAGCTTGATGCCGAGCGGTGAATCAAAAAATACTGGCATCTCTGGCACACGCTTGTTCTCTACAAAATCATCTATCTCATAGAGGAGCTCCTGACTACGCTCGAGTGAAAATGTAGGTACGACGAGTACACCTTTGCGGCCATAGTTCTCCTCTATCACTCGCTCGAGTATCTTGCGGCGCTCAGTGCGATGCATGTGATTGCGGTCTCCGTATACACTCTCCATTATGAGATAATCTACATTTGCGAGCATCTCTGTGTCACGAAGGAGTGGTGATGGTGAGTTGCCGAGGTCACCAGTAAATACTATTTTTTTGTTATTGTAATTTATCTCGAGCATTCCAGAGCCGAGCACGTGCCCAGCGTCTCTATAGCGAAATACAAATGCCCCCTCGGTGAGGTCCTGATGATAGTCGAGCGTGTGCCAGAGCTCCATAGCTTTTTTGAGATTCTCTTTGCTATAGATTGCTTTGAGTGTCTCATCGTCTGTTTTATGTGTGAGGATATTTGCAGTGTCCTCGAGCATGAGCTCAGTAATCTCTTTTGTTGGGATAGTAGAGTAAATGCGCCCATTGAAACCATCGTGGATCAATTTTGGAATACGGCCAATATGGTCTATATGTGCATGCGTAATAAAAAGTATGTCGATAGTCGCTGGATCATAGATAAATGGCGCCCAGTTGTTTTCATCTGCTTCTTTTGTCCCCTGCTCGAGCCCGCAGTCTACAAGAAATTTGAGCCCACCATCGATCTCTGGCGCTTCGACAAGGAAATTTGCTCCTGTCACCGACCCTGTCCCCCCTGCAAATGTAAGCTTCAAGCTATGTAATGTATCCATGTCATGTATTGTACCGTGATTTTATATTTAAAACAAAAAAATCCACAGACATTGCTGTGGGTGGATTTTTTTCTTACGGCTATTTAGAAACTATTACCGTAGCATGAAAGCTAGGTGGGGTACCTAGCAACACACAATACCTCATAAAAAAACAAAATAATATGTGCTGCACGCAGAACCCCTTAAAAAAATTTGTTCTCGGTAATAATTTCAAATAGCCGTACTTCTAGTATACCTATTTCGCATCTGTAAACAATATAGACAGTGCAAAATAGTAGTGTCGAACGGCTCCTATAATAGGATGCTTAATTATTTTTTGATATGTGTCTGCTTGCGCTGTGTAAATTGCTCATGCACAGTCTCATAGCTAAACAATTCATTTTCTGCAAACCAGTGTGCAATTTCCAATTTTGCCTCTGCGGCGTCTCCTGATGCATGAAGAATGTTATTAAGTGCGATACCTTCTCCATCAGCATGTGAATAGCTCATATGTGCGTAGTCACCACGGATAGTCCCAGGGAGTGCAGATTTTGGCTCTGTAGCACCCACCATTTTGCGGATTACAGCTGCAGCATCAACACCTTCAAGTACAGCAGCAATAACAGGCCCACTATTCATCATAGATAATGTATTATCAAATATCTGTTGTCCGTGGCGAGTAACCATAGTACCAATAGTCTCGTAGTGATGGAAATAATGTTCAGTTGTTGGATGCACCATTTTCATGCCTACTATTTTGAGACCAGCTTTTTCAAAGCGAGCGAGAATCTCCCCCACTATGCCACGCTGTACAGCATCTGGCTTAAAAACAATAAGACTCTGTTCTTCTTTTTTGTGTGTCATATAGCCACATAATATAGAGAAAACAAAAAAACCGCAACAATGCGGTTTTTTTACATCTTCTCTGGTACTTGTATGCCGAGAATATAGAGCCCATTGTGTATAGTCGTCTCTACTACTTTTGCTATAGCAAGGCGATGCGCCGTGAAGGTATTGTCGCTATCGTCGATAATCTTTGTCTGGCCGTACCAGCTGTTGAATGCCTGCGCGAGCTCGAGGAGGTATGTCACTATATAGTGCGGCGCCCACTCTGCTGTCGCATGTGCCACCACCTCGGGGAATCTTGCAATATACCGTTCGAGAACTTCTGTATCGTCTGGCGGTGTATGCATGAGCTTTGGCATAAGCCCGAGCCCTGCTGCTTTTTGTAATACTGCCCCTGCGCGCACTGCAGTGTACTGGAGATACGGACCACTGTCGCCCTCAAATGAGAGCGATGTCGCTGGATCAAAATTGAGGTCTTTGCCCGCCATAGTACGAAGCACGACAAATTTGAGCGACGCTATCGAGATCATGTCTTCTGCTTCTTTTGAAAGCCCTACCCCGCGCTCACGCACCTCTTCGCAGATTGCGTCGAGTACCTCTTGCGCCACTGGTACCCCACCAAGACGTGAAGACATCTTTGCTCCCTTGAAGCTCATACGCCCATGGGTACGATGGATTGTTTTTTCTTGCCAGAGCTTTTTTATTTTCCCAGCCGCATTTGCAACAACCTTGAAATATTCAGACTGCTGATTGTCTGTGATAAAGATAGATATATCTGGTGCAAAGCGTGCAAATTTGAGCGCGAGCAATCCTACGTCTTTTGCTTCGTATGTCGGGTAACCTTCTTTATTTATAAATACACGTGTGTGGAAGCCGTCTTTTTCGCCTTCGTATATCACTGCGCCATCACTTTCGGTGAAGATATCTGTATGCATACGCACGAGCTTCTCCCCCTCTACACCCGCTTCACTTTCAAAAATAAAATCATCAAATGCAGATCCGAGACGAGCGACAACTTTTTTGAAATATCCAAGCGAGAGCTCTTTGCCGAGCATGTATGCATCGTATGCGGGGCTCGGTGTTTTGTCGTAAATCAATTTTGTGATTGCGCGCACTTCTGCCTGGACTTTTTCATTTTCCTCAAACGCACGAGTACCTTGCACATAGCAATCGCCCAAATAGCTAAGCTGCGCTGTAGAGAGGTACTCTGCACGCTCTATTTTTTCTACACCCTCATCTTGGAGCAAGTACCACACCGCTTTGCCGATACCGAGCGATACATCAGATGGATATGAGATAGTCACTACATCTGCTCCAGAATACGCTGCGAGTCTTTTGATAGATTCGCCGATTGTGTTGTTCATCACGTGGCCTATATGAAATGGCTTAAAAAGATTTGGGCTCGAATGCTCTATCAAGATTTTTTCTCCGGCATGGAGCTCATTTTTCCCCCAAGACTCTGGACTCTCGAGTACACTTTGTACTGTATCTAAAAATACACTTGGCGCGAGGGTGATATTGATAAAGCCAGGACCTGCGACTGATGCTTTTAGTATCGATGCATCTTTATGCTTTTCGATATAGGCTACAATCTCGAGCGCTACTTCTATAGGGTTTTTGCCCAAAGACTTTGCCACCACCATTGCGGCATTGGTAGCAAAATCCCCGTGTGCGAGCATAGCTGGATGCTCTAAAGAAAAGCTAGCGTCTGAAACACCAACATTCGCCTCCAAAGCGCCCTGTATGAGTTTTTTTAGATTTTCTATAGTCCCCTTTTGCATATATAGAGATAATAGCATTAATTTGAAATACTGCCATATACAAAAAGAGGATTGCACTATTATATAGGGCAATCCTCTTAAAAAATCATACTCTTTCTTTTTGATAAAAAAGATCTAAATAATCACAAATACGGGAGTGAATAACCTCTTCAGGAAGCAATGTTGTGCCATTATCAGAACATTGTATTCTGACCCAGGAGCTGTCTGCAAGTATTGCCAAGGCACTCGCTCGTGCACCAAGCTGATGCTCAGGACTTGATTCGTGTTGATCTGTTTTTACAAGTTCACCCACCTCAAGTTTTTTTGCGATTCTTTCTTTGATAAGTCGCAAACTAATTTCATATGGAACATCAAGATAAAGTACAATATCGGGTCGTGGAATATTAAATTGCCCATACTCCATTTCCTCAAGCCAAGAAAAAAATTCTTTTCTTTCGCTATCGTCTTTTATCTTTCCTCCTTGGTGAAGCATGTTTGCAGATACATACCTGTCAGCAATTACATCTTTTCCAGAATCGAGCCACTCTCTGATTTGTGCGGCTGCCACAGCTCGGTCTGCCGCCCAGAATACTGAAGCAACTTTTGGATGCAACATCCCAAATTCTCCATAATCGCCCGCAAGCCCTTCATAAATCAATTTTCCAAAAAAGGAATCCTTTCGTGGAAAATCGATAGTGTGCGTAGTGTGACTATCTT
>CAYVSW010000006.1:0-5041 GCA_964454285.1 uncultured Candidatus Saccharibacteria bacterium
TAAAATAAGCCTTACAGGGCAATGTATCCTTGGGTCGCATCTCGATTAGGCTCACCATCAACAGCACGCACGAGAAGCTTACTGTATAATTTATATATGAAAATCAATATACTAGAAATTGCAAAAAATAAAGGTGATGATATCGCAAAAAGAATTGTAGAAAAATATGATGAAGCAGACTTTTCTTTTTCTCATAATTTAATAGAAAAAGAAATATACGAAATATCAATTAACTATGCTAAGGTTTTTAATTTTGAAAATATAGACAATATAGATAAAGAAGTAAGAGATGAACTTATCTTTAAGGTTAATACTTTTATTGCTGATAAAATAAATCTAGACAAAAAAAGTAATGATGAGTTATTAGCGAATATAATTAAATTTTATACTATTAATAATCTTCTTGAAGAATATAATATTGTAATTTAATGTTTAATATTTTACAAAAATAATCAGTACCTGATAGATGAATAACCAAGAATATTTAATAGAATGGTCTAAGTTAGAAGATAAGCAATTAATATCAAATTTAGAAAAATTCAAAGATGAAGTGTTTTGGGTTACGGAAATATTTTTATTGATCCAAAAATTTGAAAAATCACTAACAAAACCAGAATATAATTTTCAAACAAGTATAGGATTAATGCATATGAGTGTTAATGATATACACCTTGCTTTCCTCTCACTTTTTAGAGGACATTTCTCCCTTGCTTATAAAAGCTTAAGATCGGCTATTGAAGCCACTACCTTTATTAATGCTATTAAGGGAGATAAAGATAAGGCTGATATCTGGTCTAAAAAGGAATTCTTAGACCAGAATGATGAACAGTATAAAAACCTACTAAAAGAAGGACGTCAAGGAGATCTCGGTCAAAAACTTAAAGATAAATTTAATTTTGCGTCAGAACAATCTCATGCGAATTTTATTAAATTTCTAAACGGAAGAAAATCTGAGCTTTTAATTGAACAAAAGACCATAAAAGATACTTATAGTTATTTTGATGAAAATGATGATTGGTTTATAGCCCACTCTCATCAATTTATAGGAACTATTTTTTTAATTTTGAACGTACTTGAAGAAGCATTTAAAGACCAAATTGATGATAAAGGTTACAAACAAAAACTTGAAAGTAAATTTTCTGAATATTTAAAATATACAAGAGAAAATCTAGATAGGATTTTAATTGGTCCAAAATTAAGTAAAAATAAATAAAAAATTATATAGTGAATCTACAACTTTTTATATTAAAAACACCATCGCACGAGAAGGGTTATTCTGGTATCTAAAAATTCACTAATCCGGCCTTATGGGGTAATGAATCAAAAGGTTCTATCTCGAGAAGGCTCACAAATTTTTTAGCCATATATTTTAATACTATTTTAAGTACCCTAAATAAGATTCAGAAGTTTTTAGGTATTTAGGATTCTAATTTAAACAATAGATGAATTATGTTCTGATAATCGAAGCAATAAATGAAGTATTTGTATCGAATGATTTATGTTCAAAATTCTTAAGTTCAGACTCTAATGATTCTTTTGTATATCGAAGTGACTGAAAAACTATTATTTTATCTCCATTATTAATTCCCAAGTTTTCTAGTTCTTTATTACTTCTTAAAACAGAGCACGAAACATGAAAACCATCATCAGTAATCCTCGGTGTTATATCAGTAAGTGGATCTAGTCCAATAAGTCTGACCTTATCATCAACCAACCTAACTGCATCATCCTGATAAATAGCTTGCAGTGCAACCATATCTACTCTGTCTCTCATTTGTGCATTTATGAATGAAAAGCCTCCTTTACCAGCTATACCTTGTAATAATTTTAAAATATCTTGGGGTGCATAATTTGAAAACGTAAGACCAATAGAAACAAATCTTGGAGTAGTACTAACACCAAGTACTTCTGGTAGCTCTTCAAAAGAAGCCTTAATTTTTTGTACTCTGATCCCTTGATTTACAGCATGAGATTCTGCGACATCAAGAAAATGATCACTGATGTCTACAGGTATATAAGTAAAAGTCTTTCCTTGTTTCTTTAACTCATCAAATAGGAACTGCTCTTTATGTTCAGTTCCTGGACCAAGATCAATATATTCAAAATTGCCAGGCAACATGTATACTACTTCTTTTGCAATTGATTTTAAATAGTCATGTTCTGGCTTTGTAACAAGCTTGAAATAAGGCGTATCAACCTCTTGAAGAGACTCATATAATTCGGCTCCAGTAGCGATATATATCAATAGTGAATCAGAATAGTCCCAGACACCATCTGACAACTTCTTAAGCGATTTAAAAGCTCGGTTCTTAAACCACTCTTGATTATATTTTTCCATATAGGACTATTTTAACAGATTATCTTAAATTCGAACATCTTTCCTTATTCAAAGCGCCTATGAGTATTCTTTACCGGTTCGGAGCAAGAAAAATCACCTTAATCTGCAAGGTGATTTTTTATTACCTTGTACTAAGTTCAAACTTAAACAAAAAAAACACCCTATAGGGTGTAAAAAGATTCTAAATTAAATGAGCAACAGAAGATAATCCTTCAAAAAAATTTTGGAACTTAATGATTTCATTGGCTATTTGATTTTCCTCATCAAAAAAGAAATAGGTGTAGTTAATCAAATCGACGCAGATCATTTGATTATGAGATACAAAAAGATTATTTTCTTTGATTGCATCCATTGCATCTCCGTAAATTTCTCTATCTGATATTTGAATACCCATCAATTTTTTTATTCTAGCCTCATGGATTTTTTCTTCCAAAAAATTTTTTGATATTCTTTCTCCTTTTTCTGGAGTCACCGTAAGAAGAGGGAAGTGAGATGGTTCAACTTTAAATTCTCTCAAATAAGTTATATCTTCTGGTCCCATAACTTCTTTTCCTGCTTTAATAGTATCATCTTCCTGCCACCGCATAAAACAAAAGCATTTACCAATAACAGCTTTAGCTTTCTCTAAGTTTTCTATTGTCATATTAAATATTTTTTTCTACTATACGCTCTCCATTTGACAAAGTCAAGGCTTCAGTGTAAGGTGAAGGAAATAAAAACTAGTACAATGAAAAAAATTATTGATTTAAGTAAAAAACCTGAAAAAGTTGCCTCATATACTTTTGGAGACATTGTCACAAGAGAAAATTTTATCAATTTTCTTATACTAAGCTATTCCCTCTCTAGAGGCAATTTCATCATTCAAAAAATATTTTTCACCCTAATGGAAAAGAAAGATTTATTTGTATATGAAAGCACTATTGAAAATCTTTATAAAAATGGATCTTTTGATGCTTTAACACCTGAGGAACAAAATCTTTTTGTAAATGCTTTTATAGGAGTTAAAAAACACTTAAAAATTTTTATAGAAATGGAAATACCAGATGAGATAAAAGATGAATTTGATGGGCTCTATGATAGACCAAAAAATGATGGATTGGCTACTTTTACTGCAGCCTTAGATTTCTTTAATTTTGATGAAATACATTCAGCCAATGACTTTATTAACGTAGCATCTGATTTTAATAAAAGATTTAAAAACTCTTTAAATTAAGATTACAGCCCCCTTTTAGGGGGCTTTTTTATCAAAATAGCCTTCCAATTCTTTTGAGAAAAAACTCTACTATATATCAATAAGTTTTTCGAGGTATATAGAGGTGTTAGCAACTTTTTATATTATCTTGTATTTCTGCTTTAGTGCCTGGATTCTATTGTACGAATCCATGATCTGGCTCCATTCTAGCGTGCCGTCTTGTAGGGCTTTTTCTACAGCAGCACGAGCCTTTATGGCGACGTCTCTGTCGTAGGTTTTAATATTGTTTGAAAGTATGAGCATGTCGTTGCCTGCCTGTATTGCACGGATGATTTTTTGATCAAAAGAATAGCTATCTGTAATTGCCCCCATATCTAGGTCGTCTGTGATCACCACACCGGCATACCCCAGCTCCCCACGAAGCTTGGTATCTATAAAAATCGACGAAAGCGATGCTGGGTACACAGGGTCTATATCTGTATCTATGACATGCGCTACCATGACCATAGCCGCATCATTTGTCTTGATCAGATCTGCAAATGGCAAAAGCTCGGTCTCGCTATATGTCTTTGTAATATCGACAAAGCCTATATGGCTGTCTTTTGTAGATGAGCCATGCCCTGGATAGTGCTTTATGGCGGTGATTATATTTTGGCCTCTGTGGCCTTTGATAAATGCTCGAGCTGACTGTATGACTATAGCTGGATCAGCAGAAAACGAGCGCCCGTACATGCCGATAGCAGGGCTCTTGGGGTTGATGTCTATATCGACCGATGGAGCAAAATTTATATTGATGCCGACAGATTTGAGGTCTTTTGCCAATCGAGCAGATTCTTTTTCTATCACTAAAGGCTTTTTGGTACCTAGGACTTTTGCCGAAGGGATTGGCGCAAATCCGTATCTTTTTTTCAAGCGATTTACTGCACCACCCTCCTCGTCTATTGCGATAAACAATTTTGTTTTTGCATTTTTCTGCAGGTCTTTATTTAGTTTTGCAATCTGTTTTTTAGATACGATATTGCGAGTGTACTTTTTGGTGAGGCTATCATAATCAAACAATATGACCCCGCCTACATTTGTAGTTTTTAGTAAATTACCAAAATCATTTTTTGCTGTATACCTAGTGCCTCGCATGCCCACAATAAACAGCTGGTCGATATAGAGCGCTCGGTCTTCGGCTCGCTGTGGTAATACTGTTTGTGCATTAGCAGTACCCACAAGAAAAATACAGCAAAAAAATATAGCTGCAGACAATATAAAGGTTTTTATGAGATTCATATACCTAAAGTATACACCACGCGAGCTATCTATGTTTCAAAAGCTCTTTCCGCTCCTTCTCTGGGAAATGCTCTATTGCGTAGCGCAGTGCAGTACGAGGGATAGCGCTGTAGTATATGAGGAGAAAGTCTCGCAATAGTGGCAGACCGCTGTATTTACCTACTTCGCGGAGCATCCAGCCAGTGGCTTTGTGCGAGAGATCGTGTGGGTCCGCAAAGAGCACCTGTGCGAGC
>CAYVSW010000006.1:5141-25587 GCA_964454285.1 uncultured Candidatus Saccharibacteria bacterium
CCAGTAGAAAACCCCACTAGTAAGTGGGGTTTTCTACTTTATATAAATCTTTCGATTACTATTTTTCCGTCTTTGACTTTGTATACACAAATCTCAGACTCTTTATTACGTCCACGAGTCTTGCTGGTAATATCCATAGTCATCACACATGCAAAGCTATCGTCTGCTACAATAGGATCACTGATTGTCATCTCGTGCATTTCAACTATATCAGATTTCCACTGGTCAGCAGCAGCTTTTGCTTCGTCTTTACCGTGTCGCACTTCTCCACCCCATTCAGCGAGCTCATGAGTCTCCCAGTTGGGAGCAAAAAGCTCATCCCATGCGCCTTCAAAATTGTTTGCTCGACAAAGCTCTACCAATCGCTGTGCTATTTCCTGTGTATTCATACTATTTTTATATTATTACTTGTAATTTACAAAGTATACCTCAAATAGCACGCCCCACAAAAGCTGTATACTTTTTCTTTGGGTATATGCCTATAGTGTGGTGCGCTTCGTCAATACCATAAAAAAAGCTTATAGTATCTAAGTACTATAAGCTTTTTGGATGTCACGCAGGACTACCCATTGTTTTCAAAAATTTAAAATGCGACCCGATTGCTTCTAATGCAGTGTCGTACACATTGTACTGGACACCTAGCTCTGCACAGGTCTTTTCGACAATCTTTTGGATTGCAGGATAATGCACATGCGAGATTTTTGGGAATAAGTGGTGTTCTACTTGGAAATTAAGCCCGCCGACAAGCCATGAAATCAGCTTGTTGTCCGGTGCAAAATCTGCAGTTGTACGAATTTGATGCAATGCAAATGATTCTGGAATAAGATAATCCTCTGGTACAGATATCATATGTGTCTTTTCGACAGCGTGAGCCAGCTGAAAAACAACGCTGATAACAATACCGCAAGAGCATACAAATACGAGATACCCGCACAGTACTTGGACAAAAGAAAATCCACCAAAAAAATATGGCACAAGTATAAAAATACTTACATGTACAATTTTGCTCAAAAAGAAAATAAAATATTCCACTGTCGGGATACTCTTGATTTCTTTTCGTCCAATTTTTTTGGTGAGTAATTTTTTCCAATCCTGAAACCAAATCCAATACCCATAACCGAGCCCATATAGTGGCAATGCATACCATTGCTGGTAGTGATGCAGTGGATGCAAAGGTTGATCTGGGTGCATACGCATAATAGGCTCTACGTTTATATCATCATCGTGGCCATTGATATTGGTATACGTATGATGTATAATATTGTGTTTTATAAGCCAAAAGAAAATGTTTCCTCCGAGCATATTGAGCGTATAGCCCCACATGGTATTTACCCATTTCTTTTGACTAAGGCTCCCATGGCCTGCATCGTGCATGATATTGAATCCAATTGCGGCTGCAAGAGTGCCCAATACTACACATAAAAGTACTCGTACTATCGCATAGATCCATACTACATACCACAGACTTCCAGGTGGTGCATGTACAAATACAATAGCACTATATATCAGTACAAAAAGTACCAATATAATAGCCGCTTTGACATACAGTTGCCAATCGCCAGTTCTTTTTCTTTTTCCAAAATACTCATTTACGCGAGTATTGAGCGTTTCCATTACAATCCGTGGATCGTTATTAAATTTTATATTTTTCATTGTACAGGGGGTTTTGTTTGCTCGTATTATACCACAGGCAATATAGTTTTTTAGAACAAATCAAAATCGAGCGATAGTGGGAAATGATCTGAGACCACATCTGGGAGCACTTTGAAAGAATTGAGAAATACTTCATTTGAGATAAATACATAGTCTGCGTGGGCATCTGGGCCTTTGTAGAGCTCAGTACGAGTGGTCTGTATCCCCTGATTCTTCACGAGGTTTATTGTATATTTCTCGATAAGCTTGATACTCTCTGTCTCGAGATTGAGATTGAGATCCCCTACCAAAATCTTTGGCACCATACCAGTACCGAGAATAAATTCATTAATGATTTTTGACTGCTCGAGGCGGTGGTCGTTGTCGCCTTTGCCCTCTACTGACCAGTGGCCGTGTACATTCATCACCATCACGTCTTTTGTGCCTTGCTTTATATGTATCCACTGCATTTTGCGGGTGTGGTCCTCTGTGGTCGCGTCTACGAGAAGTACCTCGCCACTCTGGATCACCTCTATCCCCTTTTTCAAAAAGATAGCAATACCGTATGTCTCCTCTGCTATCGGGCAAAAGTGTACATCAAAATCTGTAAGGATAGCTGCAATCTCTGCGAGCAAGTGCTTGTTGCCATCTGTGTGATTTACGAGGTCTTCTTCGTGCTCACTACTGTAGTCATTGAAGACTTCTTGAAAGCAAAAAATATCTGTAGTGTCTTTATGTGCAATCAAAAATGCTTCAAAAGGTTCTTTTAATTTACCTGCCCATGTGTTGAGTGTAATCAATTTCATATGTATAAATTATAGCATATCTTGTGGTATTATATGCGTATGAAAAAACAAATCATTATCCTCATTATACTTATTGTACTTGCTGTATTGTCAGAATTTTTGTGGAAGTATGGACAAGATAAAATGCCCGCTATAGATCCAGTGTATTCATACGAGCAAAATACCACACTCATAGATGTTGCAACAGCTAGTGACTATGCAGTAGTCTCTGGCTCATATCCAGTATTCAAAAATGCAGATCCGGCATTCAATGCAAATATCGCAGACTTTGTGCAGTCTGCAATAAAAGACCAATTTGAAAATAGCGCCGAAAACTACAAGGCACGTGTAGACACTGCACTCCCCTCAGAAAATATCCCTGCAGTCCCAGCAGCTACAGATAGATTCCCTATGTCTATAAAAACAACTATAGCTCGCAATGATGCGCGTATTATAAGCGTAGTCATCCACATAGATCAATACACTGGTGGTGCGCACGGACAAGAGATTATTCAAACATTCAACTACGACCTTGATGCAAAGACACAGATCACCGTGCAGTCTTTACTACAAAAATATCCAGACTTTTTGGAAAAAGTATCTACACTTGCTCGTGCAGAACTTCGTTTAAAACTCGCAGAGGATGCACAAGTATCTCAAAATGAAATAAATACCGAAATGCTCAACGATGGCACCAGCCCAATAGCAGAGAATTTCTCACTCTTTAGCTTCCCAGACGATACACATATCACACTATACTTCACCCAATACCAAGTCGCACCGTACGTATTTGGATCTCCAAAAATCACTCTCTTGTTTCCACTACAATAAGATACAAAAAATCCCTCATATATGAGGGATTTTTTGTATGCACTATTTTTCTATAGTTTGCTGTGCAAGATGAAATTCGTCGAGTGCTTTGTAGAGATGTGCTATGAGGAGCATTGCAAGTGGGTACAATACAACAAGCGCAATACCATACGTCAGTGCACCAATTACAATAAGTACAAGAGCTACAATGAGCACAAGAAGCACTGTCCAAAATCGCTCACCGCTCACGAGATGCCATGAATATTTTATCGATGCGGCTACACCGAGGTTTTTGTCTACAAAAGAAAGATTTACAAATGCGAGCCGTGCCATAAAGTATACGCCAGGTATGATGAGTGCCACAAAGCCTCCGAGTACGATGATCCCCGTGAGGAGCCCTACACCGATAAGCTTCAAAAATTGTGTACCTGTCGGGAGCATATTTCGCAGTGAAGCAAAAGTAAGTGTAGACTCCCCACCGCGCACTACTGCAAGCGAAATCTTGATCCACACAAAGCTCCATACTATTCCAAAGAGTACAAAACATAATGTCCCGTATACATAGAGCATGCCGTGGAGGCTTTCGAGCATACCCGAAATACTATTGAGAAGTACAGTAACAAGGCTGACCACAAAGAAAAACCGCCAATGTGTTTTGTATGTAGCCAATGATGTACGGAGTGTTTGGCGAATAGGAAAATCAAAATTCATATATGTATAAAATATTATCTATCTGGGGGAATATCGTAGTATCCTCCCAGGAATTGTACCATTTCAAAGAATGAATCACCAAGAGAGATGATCGCAAATGGAGCACCTTTTGGGTAAAGGTTGTAAAAATACACTACATACCGAGGATTTGTCGCGGGGAAATACCCCACGAGCGAGTGAAGGTTGCGGTCAGTATAGTAGCCACCACCATTGGGCCTTGCCACCTGTGCAGTACCAGTCTTTGCTGCCACGGTATAGTGCGGTAGTGCGCGATGATAACCATCGTCTACCACCTGGGTAAGCATTGTCGATATAGTAGTCACTGTTTCGGGCTTGAGGACAGGAGTAGCTGATTTTGGATATACCAAGTCTCTTGTTATTCCATTTTGCTGTTTTATCTGTGTTGCTACGTGTGGTGTCACTATGTATCCACCATTTGCAAGTACCGCAAAGCCTTTGACAATAGAGAGTGACGTGAGTGCTATACCCTGCCCGAATGCTGCATTTGCATAGTTTACATTATTGTTGTCTTTGAGCCCGTTTACGATACCATTGATCTCCCCCGGCAAGTCTACCCCTGTCTTTGTACCGAGCTTGAATCTATCGAGTATGTAGTCTTTGAATACTGCATTGCCCATTTTTTGCCCTACAAGCACCATACCTGTATTGAGGGACTGACTGAGCACATCTTGCATATTTACATTGCCACGACCTTTTTTGTCGAAGTTGTTTATAGTCTTGTCTCCCACTACTACAGAGCCCTTGTCTATATAGCGCGTCGCGGGGGTGACCGCACCACTATCTATTCCCGCTGCCATCACTATTGGCTTTACAATAGATCCCATCTCATACACATTTTGAGCAAAAGGATTTTTGAATACACTTGTATCCGAAACATTTGTAAAATTATTTGGATCAAAAGTTGGCATATGCGCAATGGCTACTATCTCACCAGTGTGCGGATCCATCACTATAGCTCCCACAGAATCGCTTTCATATTTTTGCGCAATACGAGCAACGATGCTTTCAAGCTCGCTCTGGACTACTGGCTCAATACTAGTGACAATATCACCAGAGGCAACATCATTTTTGAAAATAGTATCTTTAACATTGGAGAATATCTCAGCAAAAAAGTTCACATAAAAATCAGTACTGCTGCGTGAGAGTACAGTATTATAAAACCCTTCGAGCCCATATCGCCCGATGAGCTGCTTGTCTTTGAAAGATACAAACCCTATAGTCTGCGCGGCGAGCGTACCACCTGGATATACGCGCCATTTTTCTTGGACAAGGAGGAGTGCTTTTGGTTCACGGAGCGCCACAATACTTGCAGCTTGCTCTTCAGAGAGTCTTGTCTGTATTTCCTCGTATGGGTCGGCTTTTTTATTTGCCTTTGTGATAAATGCTTCTCTATCGAGATCTGGGATAATAATTGCGAGCTTTTTGTATAGGTTCTCTGGGTCGCCTACCTGCGCCGGGACGATAGCTAGTGTAAAGCCAGTAGCAATAGTTGCGGCTGCCACGGTGTCGCCATTTTTTGCAGTGAAATAAATATTACCCCTATCAAATGTGTCGCCCACAGGCTTTCTATATTGGTGCTCTGCGCGTGCTTTGTATGCGGAGTTTTTTACAATCTGCAAACGAAAAAGCTGCACAATAATAAGCGCAGATACGATAGCGAGGATTATAATAATCACTCGCAATCTTTTGATAAAGATAGTATTAGTTTGTGTTGATTGCGAGACCATGTGACATATCAGTATACGCAATTTGTGATGTTTCTACAAAGCCGAGAGATTTTGCATAGTCTTTTGTGAGATTGCGAGAAGTCGCAAGGTACTTGAGCTCTACCTGACCTATAGCTGCAGTAGTCTTTTTGATATTTTGTTCTACATTTTTTTGCTCTATTACAGAAAATGTGAGCGCCCCTACGAGATAAATATACCCTACAAACAATACCCCCACAGACACAGAAAGCGCAGAAACAACTTTTTTAAAAGCCGACTGTGAGATCGCAGATTGTACTTTTTGTATGTTGTGAGTGATTGTTTTTGTCATATTATATTTCTGTATTAACTTTTTGAATTACGCGAAGTTTGGCACTTCGAGATCGGGGGTTTGCTAATAATTCTGTTTTTGTAGGGGCAATTGGTTTTTTGGTGATAACGCGTTCATGAGTTCTCATCCATTGTTTTACTACTCTATCTTCTCCACTATGAAAGGTGATCACTGCGATACGGCCACCAGGAGTGAGGCGTTCGTACCAGGCTTCTAGCGCATCCTCTATTGCCTTGTATTCGTCGTTTACTGCAATACGAAGCGCTTGGAAGGTCTTTGTAGCTGGATGTATCTTTCCCTTTCGTTTGACCACGCTCTCGATCACTTCTGCGAGCTGCTTTGCGGTGATTATCTCACCATCTTCGCGGGCATCCACGATAGCTTTTGCTATAACACGAGCTTTGACATCCTCTCCATAAAAATAAATGATGTCTGCGATAGAATCTGCCTGCCAGGTATTTACTATGTCGTATGCATTGAATCCTGTATGACTTCCCTCTTTTGAAAATGTCATTGTGAGCGGTGTGTCGCTATTGAATGAAAATCCTCTCGTGTCTGCAAGTAGCTGAAATGTACTCGTACCCATATCGATGAGTACACCATCTACAGCGTCTACCTTTGCGGCTTCGAGGATCTTTGCTGCATCCTTGTAGTTTGCATGTATAAATTGCGCGCGAGGCTCGCTACCAAGGAGTGCATCAAATCTTTTTTGCGCATCTTCGTCGAGGTCTACAGCAATGACTTTTAGATGTGGAAATAAATCTAGCATCTTTTTTGTGTGTCCGCCGCCGCCAAATGTCCCATCGACTACAATGCTCGCATGTTCGAGATTAAGCTGGTCTATACTTTCCTGTAAAAGAACGGGTATATGCATAAATATAACTCTTACAAGATGCCGATAGCACCGAGATTGTCTGCCAAAGTATCGGCCTCTTTCGCAATACCTACTTTGTATTGTTTCCACGCCTCCTCTTCCCAGATTTCTACTCTGCTATGCACCCCCACAATTGCGACACTATTTTTGATACCAATACTTTTTTTCAAAGTCTCTGGCAAGAGTATGCGCCCTTGTGCGTCGATACCTGCCTCTACCGCTTGTCCTATAAGGTGGCGAGAGAATGCACGAGTATCTTTTTGTAATGAGCCATTTTCAGTAAGCTGATCGATGATTTTTTTCCAGCCAGCGAGTGTAAAGACAAAAAGGTTCTTTTCTACTCCTGGTGCTACCACGACAGTCTTGCCCATCTCTTTTCTGAATTTCACAGGAAAAGAAAGTCTATTTTTGTCGTCTATTGCATGAATGTATTCGCCGATTAGCATATTTTTTGTATAATTTCTTTATTTTCGCATTTACCACTTCTTCCCACTTGTTACCATTTTACCCCACAACGACCCACCTGTGCAACTACTAGGGTGTGGATAACAAAAACCCCGGCCATCGCTTTCACGATGGCCGGGGTTTTTTACTGAAAATTATTGTACGCTTTTTATAACATACGACATAGCACCTTTTGGGGTCTGGACTTCTATAGTGTCACCAGTACGCTTACCCATGAGTGCTGTACCGATTGGAGACTTGTACGAGATCTTGCCTGCAAGCATGTCTGTCTCTTCGCTCCCTACAATACTAAACACGCGAGTGTTCTCCTCGCCATCTTTTTGGATAGTGACCGTGCTCCCTACTGCTACTACACCAGTACTTGCAGTCTTTTTGACTACTGTCGCGTATTTGAGGATCTCTTCTATCTGCATTACACGCTCACGCATTTTTGCCTGCTCTTCGCGAGCTTGGTGGTATTCTGCATTTTCTGAAAGGTCGCCAAGACTCTTTGCATACTGAACCTGCGCAATAATCTCGCGCTGGCGATCGCCATTGAGAAATGCGAGCTCAGCCTCTAGTGCTTTTTTATTTTCTTCTGTAATAATCTCTCCCATATAAAGCATTAGTCTACCATACAGGACTATTGTGTCAAAAGTTCTGGATTTGCGCGAACAAAATCAAGTACTGGGCGAAAAGCATGTACCGCACCAGTAGTTATCTTTGGGCCATCCTCCATAAGTACAACAAAAGCAAAACGAGGTTTCTCATATGGGAAAAAGCCAAGTATCCATGAGTTCACGCGAGTGTTGTTTTTGATCTGCGCAGTTCCTGTCTTTGCTGCAGAAGAAAGTCCATCCATAAGAAGCGCACGAGCTGTGCCATCAGTAACATCCAGGAGTAGCCCCTCGTGTACCACGCGATATTCTTCTTGTGTAAAAGGAAGTGGTGTTGTTGCTACTTTTTGACCGGGGTCTTTTTTAATAAGCGTAGGAGTTACCAACGTACCTTTTGATGCAATACCTGCCATTGCACGCACCATTTCGAGTGGTGTCACCTGGTATCCATATTGACCAATAGCCGTATTGTATGTATCTCCGAGACGCCATGGGTCATTGGGGAACTTTTTTGCTTTCCATGCAATACTCGGTATGCTACCACTAAGCTCACCTGCAAGGTCTATACCCGTCTTCTGGCCAATTCCAAACATTCTTGAATACTTTTCTATATTTGCAATACCGAGACCTTTCTGCGAGCCAAATCCCCCACCTATTTGGTAAAAATAAATGTTTGAAGATATAGCAATAGCGCGGCGCATATCTACCAAACCATGAGCTGTATTGTCTTTAAATACCGAAAACGTTCCTGGTTTATATGGATTTGGCACCCTCATTTCTTTGGTACTCAGTATCTGTTTTTGTGGAGTAATCACATTTTCATGGAGGGCTGCAATTGCTAAAAACGGCTTAACGATAGAGCCTGGCGTATAGAGACCTTCGGTAGCACGGTTTAGAAATGGTCGCGCACGACTTGTCATATAGCTTTTTATAAGCTCAGTATCACTCCCATCTGCAAGTACCTGTGGATTGTACTCCGGATAGCTTGTCATGGCATGTATTTCACCGGTATGTACATCCATGATTACGCCCGCTCCACCAACAAAACCAGCTCGCAATGCGAGACTCTCTATCTCTTTGAAAAGAAGATTTTGTAATCTACTGTCTATCGCGAGTGTAATATTTTTCCCTTGTATTGGTCTTTCTATAAGACCACCAGAGACTACGGTACCATCTACGGCAACCTCTACAATCCGAGTACCATTTTGTCCGGCAAGATCTTGATCGTATTCTTTTTCCATACCATCTTTACCAATAGTGCGCGTGCGCCAAAATCTATCATTTGTATCTTTTGCTGGGTATGATACATAGCCGAGGAAATTTGCAAAACCTTCGAGATGGGTATATTTGCGGACTGTACGACCACCTTCTACATCTATAGTATTCCATGCGAGCTCATTATTGTGTCGGTCATATATTACCCCTCTATCTGCAAATATGGGTACCGTCTCTACACTATTGATAGTACTTCGCAGTGCATAAAAATCGTGACGAATTATTTGCAAATAAAAAAGTCGTATAGAAAATATACCCATAACAGCAAATACCGCTACGAGTATTGCTTTGAGTGAGCGTTTTGGGATAGGGCGCTCTACACGCCCTTCAAATTGCTGTTTGTCGAATGCGGGGAGATTGTGTACGTCCAAAAGGAGCTCATCGGGGTGGAGCTCAAAAACCTCTATTTTTTTGGCTTTTCGTTTCATCATATACTGCCAGACGAGTATAGCGCATCACCAAGTATCGCACTACTGCAGCTCCGCAGGTGATCAAAAAAAGTATTAAACCATGTATATGAAAGCCTGGATTTCGAGAAAAAGCTGTATCATATATTGCGGCAAGTATTAAAAATACCAGCATCCCCGGAGCAAGAAAAATAGCGAGCACAAAGCATACCACGGTAGCCCACCATGGCAAGTACAGCATAGACACTACACACAGTATTGCAAAAGATATTGTGCGAAAAACTTTTTGCATATTAAAAGACTCTCCTAAATATAGTACGCAATATCAAGAGTAGCACCAGACCGCTCGCAATAAAGAATGCAGTCTGATTTGCAAAAAGTTGTACGAGCATAGCGCTGAATATATAGGTCACATAGTCGAGTACTCCTCCCCCACTTATTTTATTTTCTTCTGGTATTGGTGCTGGAGTCCCGGTGAGTGCTGGCTGGATGTTTTCAGTAATAATACCTTTTGTCATATCTTCGAGAGAGCTCCCTACACGAAGCTTTGCGCCATCACGTACAGAGGTCAAGTATTCGAGCTGGACGAGACGCCATGCATCCATAGCTACATATACCTTGCCAATGATTGGAGTCTTTTCTACAGATTTCAAAAACAGAGAAGTTTTTGACAGTGGCGCAGGGCCGATAGATAGATTTCCTATTGCTTTTTCTAGTGTTGCTATACGCACCCCTTTTGTAGTTACTGCTTTTTGTATACTTGCAGTGATAGTGATATTTTCTTTTGGAACAACAAAATCTGTTTTGATAGTTTTTGCACCGAGACTTGGGATGCTCACCGTTTGTGTATTGATAGCCTTTGTAGGATTTGCAAATACCACCGTATATACGACAGTACTTTTTTCAGCATTGTATATGAGCGCCTGGAGCGAGACAGTACTCCCCACAGCTGCACCACTCGGTGCTACGGTAAATGAGTTTTGTGGTGCTGCCGCAGATACACTTCCAAAAAATCCAAAGAAAATTATAAGTCCAGAAAAGACGTATTTCATATCTATAAGTATAAACTACTTTGTAAAATAAAAGAACCCATGGAGGATGGCATAAAAATTGAGCACACTGTGGGCGATAGATATCAAGATGAGATTGGGATACCTATCGTACATGATCGCAAATGCAAGCCCACTAACAAATGCAAATGGTACCATCACCTCGGGGCGTGGGTATATAGCATGGATTAGTGTAAAGAGTATTGTATTGAGCAATATGAGCACCCATTTTTTGCGTGTGATAATAGCGAGCTTTGGGAAAAGAAACCCTCGATATGCAATCTCCTGCAGGAGTGACACTGGGAGGAATAGAAATAATAAATGCGGGCTTTGGTACCAGACATTTACTCCATCGAGATTCCAAAGATTTGCGAGGAATTCAAGTGCCCCAATGCCGAGTAGCGTAAATATACTGTATGCAAATATATTTTGTAAAAGATTTTTCCGAGAAATACCACACATTGCATCAGACATTTTTTCATGTGCAATGATAGCGTATATGAGGAGTGTCGATGAACACAGTACCAACATTCGCCACGAGACTGGGATCACCCCAAATATCAGCAACGCTATCGGGAAAATAAATATGAAAAAAATCTGCACATATGCGAGCTCTTTTTCTGCGTGGGTGTGTTGTACTGGCTCCATAAAGCTAAAGTATAGTATATCTATGCGAGCAGTGCACCTTCCTCGATGAGCAATTTCTTTTTTGCCTCGGGACCACCTCTATTGTACTCGCCTATTTTACCGTCGCTCCGTAGCACTCGGTGGCATGGGATTGTAGGGTCGTAGTTGTTTTTCATCAGTGTTCCTACAGCGCGGGCAGCGCCAGGCGCTCCAGCCCGCGCCGCAACCTCCCCATACGTCATCGTCTTCCCTTTTGGGATTTTGCGTACGACTTCGTACACTTTTTGAGTGAAGGTTTTCATTATAGAAAGGACAGAAAAACTAACTTTGTTTTTTACAGATTTCAATATTAATTTTAAACATGTCTATATCTAAAAGATTTTCCTGAGGAATTACATCTAAACATTTTTTAAAAATAATATTTTTACGCTCCATATAAAAATAAGTGCACAGTAGAAAAACTAAAGATATAAATATAAATATAAATATAAATATAAATATAATATTAAGTATACTTTTTTTCATATAATTTGATTATATCATATTTTTTTAAAAATATATCAAACACCGAGTCAGAAATCTGGTTCTGTTATGCAAATAATATTTCTAGTGTGTCACAGACAAAAAATGCCTAGAGCAAAAGCTCAGGCATTTTTTGTTGTGGACCCTACAGGACTCGAACCTGCCACCCCATCATTGCAAATGATGTGCTCTACCAGATGAGCTAAGGGCCCCCTTATTGGAGACAAAACCTATTGTAGCAAAGCTCTGTTTTTTTGCAAGTTTTTATTAATGCTATACTATATTCCATATGAAAAATAATAATATATGGTATGGAATTGGGGGTATCGTGATAGGAGTATTGATTATGCTCCCCTTCACTCACAGTGCTCCAAATAAAAAGACGAGTATGCACCAAATGCCAGATGGTACGATGATGGTAGACAATGGAGGTAGTATGGCGAGCATGATGCACGATATGAATACCACACTAAAAGGTAAAACAGGTGATACTTTTGACAAAGCATTCCTCGCTGAAATGATAGTCCACCACCAGGGTGCAGTAGATATGGCAAAGCTCGTACTCACCAGTTCAAAACGCCCAGAGCTTATCAAGCTTGCAAACGATATCATCTCTGCGCAAAACAGCGAGATCCGCATGATGCAAGATTGGCAAAAAGCGTGGTTTAAATAAACACATTTGCTCCTATAAAAACCCCTGTTTTAAAATAGGGGTTTTTATATTGCGTGATATACTCTACCTATATGCATATCAAAGAAATACTCAAAATATCACGTCCGCGTTTTTGGCTTTATGAGGGTGCGACCTTTGCACTCATTGGTGCGCTCGCTGGAGCTACAAATACAGCATTCCTACACAATCCCACTTTTTGGATATTTGCACTATATTTCCTCATCCCTGCAAATATACTCATCTACGGTATCAACGATATCTTTGATTACGAGACAGACAAACTCAATCCTAAAAAAGGCACCTACGAAGCGCTCGTCGCACCAGACCGCCACAAAAAAGTCTGGGTCTGGATACTTGCGACCAATATCCCCTTTCTCTTTTTTGTCCCACATACGCCAGCACTCCTTATTTCTTTTTGTGTATTTATATTTTGCGCGAGCTTCTATTCAGCCCCGCCTATCCGCGCAAAGGCTCGCCCTATCATAGACTCACTCTTCTCTGCGGGGCACTACATAGCGACAGGTATCTTTGGCTACTACCTTGCAGGCGGCACCCAATTCCCCATTTATGGCTTCATCGCGGGTATGCTCTGGGCGACAGCAATGCATGCCTATAGCGCAGTGCCGGATATAGACGCAGACAAAGCAGCCGGGCTCAAGACTATTGCAATCCTTATCGGCAAAAGACCTACCATACTTCTGTGCTGGTTCCTCTATGTACTCTCTGCTGCGCTAGTCTTCCAATACATTCCTATCGTTGCAAGTATTGGCGCAATCGTATTTAGCTACTTTATGTACCGCTCATACAAAGTAAATACAGAGGAGGGGCTTTTTAAACTCTACACATACTTCCCACTCATCAATAGCGGTATCGGTATGCTTGTATCGCTTGTACTAATGTACACACTCGCAAATTAAATTATATATAACGATATAATTTAATTTTTGGGTATATATTTTTTTACTACTGGGTATACATAGGTATCTACCAAAAACGCATAACCGTCTTTGTTTGGGTGTATACCATCTCCTAGCATATAAGCAGTATTCAAAAACACTTCATTGACGACAAAAGGAGTGAGTGGGATGTTGTTTTTTTTACTGAGGTCTACATAAAGCTGATCAAACTTTCTTTTGTATGCAAGACCGAGATTGAGTGGTGCCTGTATCTGAAGTAGCACAATTTGTGGAGGTGTATCTCCACTTTTTAGAATATCTATAGTATTTTGTATATTCTCTTTTGTGTTTGCTATATCGAGTCCTCGAAGTGCATCATTGCCTCCTATACCTAGTATCACCATATCTGGATTTTGCGATTTAATAAACGCTGCTCGCTCCAGGTTGCCAAATGTTGTCTCGCCACTTACTCCCGCATTGATTACTCGTACACGACTATCTGCTATTTTATTTTGAAGCTGCATAGGATAGGAATCTTTTGTATCAAGCCCAAAACCAGCAGTAAGCGAGTCGCCAAATGCAACAATCTTGTATTCATTTTGCTGTTGTGATTTTGGAGTATTTACCGGGTTTATTGATTGTGTATTTGAGGTATCTGAAGCAACAACATACCAGACAAGTATTCCTACTACAACACTAGCGAGCGCTCCTATTATGTATAGTGATTTAATTTTCTTCATATGATAATAACTCTCTGATACTTCTCCTATCAAATACAGACAGTGCAAAGGTAATCACCAGTATAAGCCCTATAATTGCTCCGAATGTCGCAAGTAGCTCATGCGAGTATAGTGTATAAGTATCGATATCTAGATATTTACGAGCAACTACAATAGTGACAGCAACAGCAGTACCATATGCCACAATAGAGGCAAGTATAGTAAAGAAACTACTCTCGATATAAAATAACATTCGTATAAAACGATTTGAGCTCCCTAGTGCCATGAGCTGTGCTCGCAGTTTTCTTTTTGAAGAAAATGAAAGCATGATAAGTGTCGAAACTAAAAAGATAGACAAAATAAGTGGCGGTATAGCAATCACGAGTACTAGGAGCGATAGGGTGCGTACTATGGTAAATACTATAGCACTGGCGTCTTTGGTGTTTATAATAGAAACATTGGGGTACGTATCTGCAAGCACTTTTGAAAGTGATGCTATTTGTGCGTCGTCAAAATAGCCATACCCAAAATACGTGGCAGGATACGTAGTCAAGTCTTTTGTGTTAAATAAAAAATAAAAGAACGGCAAACCTGAGTTTCGATTTGTCTCTCTAATACTCGTAACTGTCGCCAGCAAATCAAAACCTTGTATGTTAAAAAGTATCTGGGACCCTAGTCGTATATTTGCTCGCGAAGCAAATTCTGCATCAATAGAGACTTCATTTGGTATTCCAGAAAGTGGTGTTCCCTTTACGACAATATCACGATCTGAAAGCGCTACCACATGACTGAGGTTGAATTCACGCGCCAACTCTTGGCTCATAGTGGTATTTTCTTTTGCAAGCTCTTCTTGTATGGATACATCATCGATAGCCACAATACGAGCTCCTATATTGGGAAAGAGTTGTATTTGTGGTGCCGTAGATACGATACCCTCTAATTGTGATTTTTGTACATCTATCACGTACATAGACGGGATTGTATTTCGTATATCTGTTGTCAAAAAACTATACAGTGTTGTTTGTAATAGGATAAGTGTTGCAATACTCGCTAGTGCAACATACAGCGAAGTGACAGACACAATCCCAAAAATACCGTCTTTATATTTTATAGATACAATACTTCTAAACAAAAATCCCAATTGTGCACGTTTTTTATATAAAAACAAAAGTAATACAAAAAATATTGCAGCAAGCAAAAGATAGACTACTACAATACCGAGGACAGAAAGAAACCCTGCAACAAAGCTCTCAAGTAGATATATAGTGATACCTAGTAATGGTAAAAAAGATAATACCGTTGTAACGACAAGCTCTTTTTTTGTTTTAGTAGTTCCGATATCTTCTCCCCCATTGAGTAATATTTTAGGGTTCACCCGTAGTATTGCCTGGATATTTGGAATAAAAGAGGCAAGGGATGCAAGTAATACAAGTACCGCAGTAACAAAGAATACTGGCGCGAGAGGGACTGTCGGCAACGCCACATTGTAGATATCTGCTACATATGCTTGCATATATTGATACACATAGACACTCGCCCCTAACCCCAAAGACACAGCAATAGCGAGTGTATAAACCAATGCTCCAGCCATGATATATGCAAGTGATTTTTTGTCTAAACCAACAGCAGATAAAATTGCAAGACTTTTTCGTAACCGTTTTACCAAAAAAAGTACCCCCGCATAAATATTTACACTTGCAAGGACACACGAAATAATAACCGCAATAATAACAAACTTATTTACTGCCCCTATCCCTCGTATAACACCTCCACGAGGCTCTGCTGCGAAATCTATATCGAGACCAATAGCTGCTGCTTTTTGTTCTATACTAGATAATGTACTTTTTGGGAGCTGTATACCAGCAAGTGATACCCTGTATTCACTACGGAGTAATGCTGGGTCAAAGAGGCTTCTTGTAAATCCTTCTTGTGAAATACGTATTGTTGGAAAAAAACTAAATCCCGAAAGAATACGATCTGGTGACGCAGTAACAATACCCACTACTGTATAGGGCACACTATTGAGTGTGAGTGTGTCACCTGTTTGTATTGCGAGCCCACGAGCAAGTGCTTCGTCAATATAGACCTCATCTTTTTTTGGATATAAATACTCCCCTTTTTGCAAAAGTATGCTGCCATAAAGTGGGTATGATGCATCGAGCACCGAGACACTAACAGAGCGAGCTGTATCTTTGTACTGTATCAAACTCGAAAACGACAAACCCTTAGTACTTGTAATACTTGAATTATTTGCCACCGGGACTTGCAGTATGGCTTCTATATCTTGTACTGCAATTGGTCTACTTGCCTCTATCTGTATATCACCTCCTACAAGCTCGCGATTTTTACTCAGGACATAGGATTCACTTCCTCGTGTTACCAAAAGCGATGTCGCAACCACCATTGTAGTAAAAACAATAGTTATAAGCGGTAGCAAGAAATTAAAAAAATTTCTTGTAAATATTCTAGTACTATATTTCCATATGAGTTTAGTTTTTTGTATGTTCATATAGTTTTGCATCTTTTAATTCAAACACTCTATCCATCATACGCGCAATGTGCATGTCGTGAGTTATAACAATAAGTGTTTTATTTCTTTTTTGTACTTCAGAAATAAGAAGCTCCATGACTTTTTCACCAGTGTTTCTATCCAGGTTCCCCGTAGGTTCGTCTGCGAGGATTATTTGTGCGTCACTTGCAAGCGCTCGCGCAATTGCTGTTCTTTGTTTTTCTCCACCAGAGAGTGTAGCTGGAAATGCAGCAGCTCTATGAGAAAGCCCTACACTTTCGAGTAATACGTCTACCTGTTTTGTGGCATGCTTACCTTGTACACCTCGTATATCGAGCGGGGTTTGAATATTTTCTCTCACAGTAAATGGGTATATCAATTCAAATGACTGAAACACTATAGAAATAGTACTGTTTCTATAGTGCGAGAGCTTGCGTGCAGACAATGTTGTTATATCTCGCCCTGCAACTTCGATTGAGCCACGCTCTGGCATATCGAGCCCCGCAAGGAGCGACAAAAAGGTTGATTTGCCGGAACCAGAAGGTCCGACAATAGCAACTTTTTCGCCTTCATATATATCTACTGCTACACCCTGCAAAATAACGAGTTTTTCATTTTGTTGGGCAAATGCTTTATCAAGATTTTTTATTTGTATGATTGGTTTTTTCATTAGTTTTGTAAGTATACCATACAAAACCTTTATTTTTTATAGTTGTGCAAGTGGTGAGACACTCGTATCTCCTACAATGCGCTTGTATGCGAGCTCTGCAGAGATGAGACATATCGGCATGCCGATACCTGGGTTTGTCCCTGCGCCTACGTAGTACAAGTTTTGCACTTTTTTGTTTATGTTGTTGGGGCGGAATATCGCAGTCTGCCCTATCGTATGCGCGAGGCCGAGCGCAGTACCCTTGAAGGCATTGTAATCTTTTGCAAAATCTTTTATTGCATAAATCTTTTTGTATACGATGCGATTTTTGAAGTTTGGTATTTTGATAGTCTTTTCTATGAGCGTGAGGATGAAGTCTGCATAGTCTGCCTCAAATGCATCGGTATACTCCATACCAGGTGCTACGGGCACGAGCACAAACAAATTCTCTTTGCCCGCAGGTGCGACATTTGCATCTGATTTTGAAGGATTGCAAATATAGAGCGATGGATCCTCTGGCCATGCTGGGTGCGTGGTGAGCTGGTCAAAGTTTTTATCCCAGTCTATTGCAGACAGCAAGTTGTGGTGTGTGAGCTCTGGGATTTCGCCATCTACGCCAAGGTACATAATAAATGCACTTGGTGCGAGGCGGCGCTTGTCCCAATACTTTGGAGATTTTGTACGATATTCCTCGTCGAGGAGCACCATATTGGTATGCGCGATATCTGCATTCGATACCACAATATCAAACATATATTCCTCTCCTCCGACAAACCGGATACCTTTTACAATACCCTTTTCTACCAAAATCTTTTCTGCTTCTTTGTGTGTATGAAATATCACCCCGAGCTCTGTTGCAGTAGCGACCAATGCTTCAGGGACTTTGCCAATACCGCCATCTGGGTACCACTCGCCTTCTACGAGGTCTACGTAATTCATGAGCGTATATATACCTGGAGTTTCTTTTGGTGCAGTACCTACGAGGAGCGTCTGGTATTGCATCACGCGGCGGAGGATCTCGTTTTTGAACAATTTATTTACAATAGCTTTTTGGCTTTTGAGAAGTGGTAATTTGCGCCCCACTTCCATCACGCGACGATTCATAAAATCAAAAATGTTGTTGTAGTTTTTGAACATGAATTCATTGTACGCAACTTCGTATTGGAATTTTGTATCGCGCAAAAATATATCAAGCTTCGCTCCTGCACCTGGCTCGAGAGATTCAAAAAGTTCTTTGTTTTTTGCAGTATCAGAGTATAGATCTACCGGAGCTTTTTCATCTTTAAAAAATACACGATACGATGGGCTAAGCTTTTTAAGTGTATAGAGGTCTTCTACCTTTTTACCCAAGAGTCCAAAAAAGTGCTCAAAGACTTCTGGCATCATGTACCAGCTCGGCCCCATATCGAATGTGAAGCCGTCTTCAGTAAACACGCGCGCGCGGCCGCCGAGTGTTTCGTTCTTTTCAAATACCTCTACTTTGTAGCCTTTTTTTGCGAGCATGCATGCAAGCCCGAGCCCACCAAATCCAGAGCCTATAATCCCAACTGTTTTTTGTTCCATAATACTTTCAGTATACACCATATCTTGCCGAGCTTCGACACACGGTTTCTTTTTGAAAATACATCATAGTCGCTCTTTTCTATTTCTTTCAAAATTTCTTCGTACATAGCTGATGCAAAAAGTACTGGCTTTTGTGCATGTGGCGCGAGGAGCTGTATTCCCTGATTAGCCTGCTGGTACAATTCGCGATTTTTTGTGATCAAATATTGCATGCAGGTGCGCCAATTTTGTGTTACCTTCCCCAAAGCAATATCATTTTCTGCGATACCGTATACACCAAATATTTCTTTTGGAATATATATACGCCCGCGGTCTCTATAGTCCTCCCCTATATCACGGAGGAAATTTCCTAGCTGCATTGCCTCACCGAGGAGCTTTGCATAGGGTATTGCATTACCTTTGAAGCCTACAATATAGGTCATTATGATCCCCACCACTTCTGCAGAGCCGTACATGTATTTTTGAAGATCTGCGTATGTCTGTGGCTGTGCAAACTCTATATCACTGAGCATTGAATCAATAAATGCTATAGAGTACTCCCATGGGATACTGTGCTCAATATGTATATCGTACATTGCTTGTTGTGCCCACTCGGGGCTTTTACCTGTTTCTATAGCCTCGAGCCAGCTTTCTTTCCAGGTGGTGAGGAGTTTTTTTGGATCAGAGCCGGGAGCGGGGTTGTCTACGTATTCATCCGGGATGCGTACAAATGCATAGAGCACCATCACTTTCTCTGCGATTTCTTTTGGGAAAAACCGCGTCGCCAAAAAATAGCTCGTCCCATGGTGAGCCATTATCTCTTTTGATTTCTCTACTACCTCTGGTTTCATTTTTTTCTTTTTTCTAAAATCACTATCAAACGTTCAAAAAAATCTTTTTCTGTTTCTGAGAGCTCTATTGTACAAGTACGTACCGCTGTAAATGCTGTAGATATTATTTCTTCTATATTGTGCTTGATACCAGTAGTCTCCACCAATGCTTGGATATGAGCAACATCCTCATCTCTAATTACTGTATTTCTTTTTTCAAAAAATGGAGCCGCTATATCTGCAGATTGCTCGCTCATATACGCGCTCACGAGCGTGTGCTGGCCACTTGCAACATCAGTACAAAAGCCTTTGCCAGTATCTTCGCCATAAATATCGAGAAGGTCGTCTTGCGCTTGGAATGCTTCACCGAGGTACCCAGCGGCTTTTTCTATTACTGCTTTTTTATTTTCTTCTACACCACCAAGCGCACTACCGAGAAGTATTGGCCGTACAAATGTATAGTTGCCGCTTTTCAATCTATTTTTTTGGAGCACCTCTTCGACACTACTTTTTGCATTTGCAGAAATATCTACATCTATCATCTGCCCTACTACCACCTCCTCGATAAGCTGGAAAAATATTTTTTGTGCTTGTGAGCGTATTGTAGTATCAAAATTTTCTGTGCCTTGTATAAAAGACTCCATACTCCACGCAAAGATAAGATCACCGATGAGGATACCTTGCGAGAGGCCACGATGCACGGCATCAGCATCTTTTTTGGCTGTGTATATCTGAGCACCAAATACATGCGATGTATCTACGCCATGGCGTGTGTGTGCATTGTCCATGATGTCGTCGTGCACAAGAGCAAATACAT
>CAYVSW010000007.1:0-16029 GCA_964454285.1 uncultured Candidatus Saccharibacteria bacterium
CTGCGCAAATCTTTGAGTACTTCTACTACCTCGGGGATCACATCCCCTGCTTTTTGGATGATTACGGTGTCGCCAATTCGCAAATCGAGACGCGCTATTTGGTCGAGATTGTGGAGCGTCGCTTTTGAGACGAGCGACCCTGCGACGAGTGTCGGTACAAAATGCGCGAGCGGCGTGAGCACTCCCGTACGGCCGACTTGAAAAGATACATCGAGCACTTGTGTAGTGGCTTTTTCTGCAGGGTATTTGTATGCCACAGCATAGCGTGGGGCCTTGCCGACGATGCCGAGCTTCTCTTGTATATCAAGCTCGTCTACACACACCACAATACCGTCTATATGAAATGGCAGGCTCTCGCGCTGCTGTGCAATTTTTGCAAAAAATTCTAGGACTTTGGAAAGGTCTTTAGTATGAAAATCTGATTGTACGACAGGAAAACCGAGCTGCTTGAGTAGTGCATGCTTTTTGCTATGTGAAGCAATTTCTGCACCTTGTATATCGATAGCATCATATGCAAAAAAGCTCAAATTGCGCTCTTGTACAATCTTTGGATCGAGCTGGCGCAGTGACCCAGCTGCAGCATTGCGCGTATTTGCAAAAACAGTACCACCAAGCTTTTGCTGTTTTTTGTTTATTTTTTCCAGCACGTCTTTTTGCATGATCACCTCTCCACGTACTTCTATATATGCTGGCGCATCACTTCCAAGATGTAGTGGAATATCCGATATCATTTTTGCATTCTCTGTGATATCTTCCCCTATGTAGCCATCGCCTCGAGTGCCAGCACTTACGAGCACGCCATCTTTATAAATGAGCGATATTGCGAGCCCGTCGAGCTTGAGCTCTGCAAAATAACTCGCGCCCTCAAGTGGAGCAATCTTATGTATTCTTTTTTGCCAATCAAAAAGTTCGTCGATAGAAAAAATATCATTGAGCGAGAGCATGCGGGACTTGTGTTCTATCTTTGTAAAAAAATCGAGCGGCGCGCCACCTACCCGATATATCGCTGCATTTGGATCTCTAAATTGTGGGTACTGTATATCGAGCTTTTTGAGCTCGGCCGCGAGCGAATCATATACTCCGTCTTCTACCGATGGCGTATCGTGCACATAGTACTCCTGTGCGTATTTTTCAATCTGCGCGCGGAGGTTTTTTATTTTTTGTTCTATTTCTTTTCCAGTACCTTTCATAAAAAAATTAATATGTTACTTGTAGCACTCTTTCTATATGGCGAGGGTTGCTCGGATTGCATATATTGAAGCCGCGAGCTTCTATCACTGTCTTGCTCGGATCCCTCTGGTCTATAGTGATACTAGAGCATGGTGTAGCTATACTGACATCAGCAGGTGAATATACAATAAACTCCGGGAGAGTACTATTTGTAGTATCGAGCGCATAGCGCTGTGCAGTACTACACACAAACGGTGTCACTGGCCCAGATGGATCAAAACCTACTTTTGGATTGCTGAGCAAATACATCGCACATTCTGCAGCATTGTCTGCCTGATAAAATGCAATTTGTGAATCTGTCGCAAGATTTGCAAGAAGCGATTGCTTAAAAACAATATTTGAAATACCTGCAGTAATAGACAGTATCAAGCTCACTATCACAACAGTGTAGAGCAGTGCAAAACCTTTTTTTTGTGTGTTATTTTTTTTCATCATAATGACCAATTACTTAGTGTTATAGACTGCGAGAGACTTTTGTTTTGTGTACCCTCGACCCAGGTCACTGTAGCGGTAATTTCAACAAGATCTGGAGATTGTGTCGATGCGGCATTTATCGTAACCCTAAATGGTGACTGTGTCGCATTTGTAGAGATATATGTATAGCCTCCATTTTGACTAAGCCATAATTTAGGGCAATCACCTCGTGAACAAGCAGCTATCCCCAATGGTAGGGCATTATTGAACTGATCTGGAATATTAACATAGCATCCATTGGCACTAAAACACATTGATCCTGGTGTGCCAAGTGTACTAGTAATCCATGGTGTCCACCAATCATTCAAAGGGTCTGTATTTGCAATAAGCGCAGTATCGCGAGTATTGCGTACATAGTCGAGCGATGCTTGCGCGAGCCAATTTGCAGTCATTTTATTTTTTGCAGTACGCACAGAGGCAGAAGATCCAGCAGAGACAGAAAGCAGCGCGGTGACCGCCATAGTCAGTATCATCACTGCGACAAGCATTTCAACAAGAGTAAATCCGGATTGTAGTGTGTGTTTTTTCATAATTGTTTATTGGAAATTACGCTGCGAAACAAAAGTTTGGACACTAAAGGGAGTGCTATCTTTATCTGTTTTTGCAAAACCAGAAATTACAATAGATACCCCTCGCTGATACTCATTTGCTATATCAAGCCCTATAAAATTAAATCGGCTTTTAGTAACACTAACACTCGGAGCAGTGAGTGCGACTGGCTCACTCCACTGGCTTGCTACTACCCCATTAGTAATAAAGAGTTCAGTTTTTTTTATTGAGTCTGTATCACTATCCCAATAGTATTTTACATATGATTCCCTACCGAGTGTATTTCGTACGACAATAGAACCACTTGTACGATCTGTTACATTGCAATTATCTTCACCAGAAGTATCTACGGGTAGATTTATAGCATCGGAGCAGCTGATAATGGTCCCTGTGCGGATAGTGCGCACCATAGCCCCCATTGCAAAATTCACATTATTGAGCACGGTCTCTGTCGCCTGCACCTTGCGCGCAGAAGCATTTGCAGTGTAGACAGAGCCTATCACCGCGACTACCACTATCGTAAATATAGAGATAGAGACCATGAGCTCTACGAGAGTAAATCCAGATTGTAATGTGTTTTTTTTCATATATTATTTACACCCTCCTTTTTTAAAACATACATCATCGCCGAGACCTCCATTATTTGCGCATTCGATACGTGGGTCGTTCTGGACACAATTGAGACTCGCAGGAGGCTGTATTACATTTTCGACCGCTATCTGCCCAGTATTCCAGACAGTGATTGTTTTTTGTATTTTACCATTTTGTGAAGTTATAGTAACACGCCCTGCAGAAACCCCTGGTGTACAGCTCATACTATTTCTATAGCAAATTTCTGCATCTGGTGTCGGGCGCTGAAAAATAATACTCAAACTCTCATTTTGAGGTATAGTAGTCCACCCACCACTGGTAAATATCTCGAGCTTGGTGACAGATACTGGTGAGGTGATAGTAAAATATTCCAAACACTCAGTACCCAAAGAGATCCCCGCAAAGCTGTTGCCTCCACACACATTACCACTATCAGAAAAATACTTCGCCCCACTAGGAGTACCATCTACCGGAAGCGCTGCATACAAGGTAAACCCTTTATTATATGGGAGCCCCAAATCTTTAGGCACCATAGGATCAGTAGAAAAAACTATACCAAAAGATCTAATGATATCATCTGGATATCCGCTATCACTGGATACAAGCTTTTTAGAACTAGTCGCATAGCTCTGCGCCTTGCGTATACTGAGCGCTATTTCTTGTGCGAGGTTGCGTGTATCTACCCCCTGGCGGAAGTCGCCGTAGTTGAACATGGTCACGGCAGAAATCACCCCGACGATACCAAGCACTACGATCATCTCGACAAGCGTAAAGCCTTTTTGCGTATTGTGTTTTGTAAAAAATTTTATAGCCATAGTTGTAACAGCCCAGCTCCAAGCCCGGTGAGAAATACAAGCGCAGTAGAAACTATCATAAATGGTGCAAATGGGACTTCTGATTTGAGTGAATATTTTTTTGTGAGCGCAAGGAGAAATACCCCTACAAGCCCACCAATCCAAAATGAGACAAAAAGCATCGCAATAGACATTTCAATGCCCAATAGCCAACCAAGCACAAGTGCAAGCAGTACATCACCAAATCCCATCGCCCGCCCTTTTGAAAGAAACCAGATGAGGAAAAACGGTGTCGCTAGCATAGGCCCTGCAATAAGCGCATCACCGAGGTATACAAAGCTCCCAGCTAAATAGGTGCTGTATCCTATAGCACCGAGCCCGAGTGCTCCGAGGATATATATGAGCTCGATGGGGATTATCTTGTGGCGCATGTCGTATACAAATACCACCATGAGCACACTCGCGACAATACACGTAAATATAAAATACAACACACTCATATAGAGCGATAACCCAAGCCCAATAGTATGTATATAGAGGAGTACAAATACTATCCCCATAGTAAGCTCACGCAATGGGTGTGCGTACGAGAGCTCGCCTTTGCAAGAGCGACACCTTGCTCGCTGAGAGAGAAACGATACCACAGGGATGAGCTCGTACCACGCAAGTGTCTTTGCGCATCTATCGCATTTTGATCTCCCCTTTACGATACTCCTCCCTGTGTGCATGCGAGATATCACCACACCAAGGAAGCTCCCAACCAATAATCCAAGTACAGAGATGAGAATAGGGATAAAGATAATCATGTATATAGTATATCAGCTCGCTCGCCTCACTACAAACAAAAAACTCCCCAATTGGGGAGTTTTTTGAAAACTGAATTACTAGTTAGGACAAACAGTAGCAGCACCAAGTGCTGTTGTTGCAACTCTTGCATTTCCAGAAGAATCAACACAGAAAAAACCTGTAGAAGATCGGAGTGGTGCTGAGATTGCATAAGCAGCACCGTTTGCACTTGTATTAGCAATTACTGCACCTGTAGTATTAGCTGCAACATTCAGGAGTATAGCACCGAGCGATAAGTTAGCTGGAGTTGTTGTACCTGTAGGTGCCGCAAACATGTTTGTACACCCTGCGCCCAAAGTTGTACCTGATACCGAACACGCTACAGCAGCAACAGGTCCGTATGTGTTACTATTTGCATCATAATAAAGCTCTGCTTGTGAACGAGCACTAGAAAGACCAGCTCTTACTGCGGCATCTGCACCTCGGGTACGAGCTGAATTAAGAGAAGCGAGAACAACTGAAGCCAAGATACCAATGATTGCAATAACAACGAGCAATTCTATCAAGGTAAAACCTTTTAGAGAGTATTTTTTCATAAGAAACTAATTTAAATTTTATTAATATGTGAATGTGAATAATCGATTATTACAAATTCCTTTGTAACTATATAAGTATACCATGCACAGATTTTGAAACAAACAAAAAATCCCCGTTATAGGGGATTTTTTAAAGAAATATTATGGGCAAATAGTATTGGTACCAAGCGCTGTAGTAGATTGTCTTGAATTCCCAGAAGAGTCTACACACCAAAAGGCATTAGATGGATTTCTTAGTGGCGCTTGTACTGCATATGCTGTACTTGTCGCATTTGCTACAACAGGAGCGGTAGTTACCTGTCTTGAGATTTGTACAAGCATAGCTCCAAGACTCTGATTTGCAGGAGGAGTAGAACCTGTAGGTACAGCAAATATACCGGTACACATACCACCCAAATTTCCTGCTCCCACAGAGCAATTTAAGGTACTAGATGAGTAGACTCCGTTATTTAAATCAAAAAAGATTGCAGCCTGTCGTGATAGATTGACCAGCCCAGATCGAACACTAGCATCACCACCTTTACTACGCGCAGAATTAAGTGATGCAAGCACCACCGATGCCAAAATACCAATAATCGCAATAACAACCAAAAGTTCGATGAGTGTAAATCCTTTTTGTTTTTTCATATAAAATAATTATATCACAAGTGTATTAATTGATGCCACCTGCGATATTGTAAATAGGCATAAGTACAGATACCAGGAGGAGCCCCACGCCCAATCCGAGCGTAATAATCATAAATGGCTCGATAAGCCCAATGAGCGTATCTACAGCTTCGGTAACCTCGCGCTGGTAGAATTTTGAAAGCATTTTGAGGATATTACCCAAAGATCCAGTCTCCTCTCCGATACGGATAATCTGTGGCATGAGTTTTGGGATATGCTCGTCGCCTTCGAGAGCTGCAGAGAGCGGCTTGCCGCCCTTTACTTGCTCCATAGCATTTAAAAGGATTGTACGGTATGTGGCATTACCCACAATAGCAGCGGTGATGTCGATAGCGCGGATGATCGGAATTCCTGAAGAAAGCATTGTATCCATATTGTCTGCAATACGCGCGAGGTAGAGCTTGCGAAACATAGGACCAAAAAACGGAACAGAGAGCTTGAGGATATCGAGTTCGGCTTTCCCCTTTTTACTCTTGAAAAACTGCATAAAGGTAAATACAAATACAACAATAGCTATAACGAGCACAAACCAGTAATTTACAAAAAAGTTACTGAGCGCCATGACAGCTTTTGTATAAAATGGCACTTCCTGCCCCGAGTCGAGAATTATCGCAGAGAGCTTTGGGATGACCACAGTGAGCATGAGAGTCATCACTATGGCAAATACCCCAATCACAAAGCCTGGGTACACAAGTGCGTGCTTTGTTTTTGAAGTAAGTGCATACTGGCGGTCGAGGTAGTCTGCAAGGAATGCAAATACTGAAGTGAGCTTACCACTCTCTTCACCTGCTTTTACCATATTGATATAAAAATCCGAGAATACGTCATTTTGTTTTGCAAGTGCCGCAGATATAGAAGAGCCTGACTGAAGGTCTGTCACAATGATATTGAGCTTTTTTTGAAGGACCGGGTTCTCGGTGTTGTTTGCAAGGAGTGAAAACGCCTTGAGAGCAGACACTTGTGCTTCAAAGAGTGTAGACATCTGGCGCGAAAGGATTACTACCTCTTTAAGTGACACTTTTTCAAAAAAAGACATTTGGAACCATTTTTCAGCTTCCTTCTCAGTCTTTAACCCTGTGACAATGAGCCCTCTACGCTGAAGCCCTGCAATCGCGAGCTCCTTACTCACTGCTTCGATAGCACCATCTTTTTTTTCGCCATTTTCGGTGACTGCAGTGTAGATAAAATTCATAGTTCTAGTATATCACTATTTTTATAATAATCGCTCGAGATTTTTTGGATTTGTGGAATACGTATATGCGTCTTCTACGGAAATATCTCCACGTCGCACGAGCTCTATGAGTGAGCGGTTCATATCTATCATGCCAGCCTCTGCTGATGTCTCGATGACTGAGTCTATCTCATGCGTGCGTTTTTCGCGGATGAGATTTGCGACAGCAGTGTTGTTGATCAAAAGCTCGTATGCTGGTACGCGCCCGCCAGAAATCTTTGGGATGAGGCGCTGTGAAAAAATACCGAGCAGCGATGCCGAGAGCTGCGTGCGGATCTGGTCTTGCTTGCCAGAGGGAAATGAGTCAATGATGCGATCAATAGTCTGTGAAGCATTGTTTGTATGAAGCGTAGAAAATACCAAATGCCCAGTCTCTGCAGCAGTGACTGCAGCTGCTATGGTCTCAATATTTCTCATCTCGCCGATGAGGATAGTATTTACATCTTCGCGAAGCGCGGCTTTGAGTCCTACCTCGAAACTCTCTACATCGATACCCACCTCACGCTGTGTGATGATAGATTTCTTTTGCTCAAATGCATACTCGATAGGATCTTCGATAGTGAGTATATGTGCGGCTTTTTCGGTATTGATCACATCTACAAGTGCAGCCATAGTCGCGCTCTTGCCCTGCCCTACAGGACCTACGACGAGGAAAAATCCTTGTCTGCGTCGTGCAAAGTCTAGAAGTACTGGCGGTAGATTGAGCTCTGCAATAGTCTTTACCTGTGGGATCAGGCGAAATGTCGCACCCAATTTACCTTCAGAATAGTATGCATTACCACGGAGGCGGATATGTTCTTGATACTGGTATGAAAAGTCGAGATCGTGGTGGAATGTCAGTGTTGCGAGGTTTTTCTCGGTAAGTATCGCTGCCAAAATACCATCGAGATCTTCTTTGGTGAGAGTGTCGTAATTGAGGAGAAAAATAAGCTCGCCATTTACACGTATTGCAGGAGCGAGCCCTACATTGAGGTGAATATCTGAACCATCTTGCTGCAAGAGTGTGGCAACAAGGGTGTCAAAATAATCCTTGAATTTATTCATGATCGTGAATAATCTGAAGGACTTGCTCGACCACTTCACTAGGGGTACTGTTTGCTTTTACGATATATCCAAGTGCGCCAAGTACTTTTCCTTTGTCGATATCTTCTTGCTGGCCGAGATTGGTGAGGAATATTTTGATAGTCTTTTGGGCGAGGCCTTCTTTATTGATAGCTTCAAGCATTTCAAAACCATCTGTTACTGGCATCACTACGTCCATGAGCATGATATCTGGGGTAAAGCCGTCTTTGAGCTTTTTGATAGTCTCCTCAGCGGAGCTTGAAGTAGATACTACGAACTTTGCATGCGAGAAACGGGTCGCATACATATCCAAAAGGAATGAATCATCATCGGTGATGAGAATATTTTTTATATTTTCTGGGGCTTTTAATTCTATCATAATATATAGTATAGCGTACTTCTAATTAAAGCCAAATACATCCTGCATCGCAATATCGCCTTTGAGCGCCTTGAGAATTGCGTCTTCTTTGATAGTGCGCATTCCCTTTGCGCGGACTACTTTGTAGAGCTCTGGCTCTGTAGGGTTTTTGATAATTGCCTGCTCAACGTCTTTGTCTACTGCAAACATTTCAAATACTGGCATACGACCTTTCATACCAGATGGAGATTCAGACGACGGCTTGACCTCGTACATAGTGTCATTTGATATATTGAGCTTTGCTACTTCTGCTGGATCCATATCTGCAAATTCTTTGCGTATGAGCTCACGAGTCACATCATCCATAGGAATCTGGTGTTTGGCGCTTGGATGTACCTGACGTACAAGACGTTGCGAAATAGAGAGGATGAGAGTCGGCGCGATAAGATATGGATCGACTCCCATATCGATAAGACGCGGTACCACACCAATAGCGGTATTGGTGTGGACTGTAGAGAGCACCAAGTGGCCAGTGAGCGCTGCCTGGATAGCGAGCTGCGCTGTTTCTTTGTCGCGGATTTCTCCCACCATGATAATGTTTGGGTCCTGACGAAGAATAGAGCGCAGCCCAGCCGCAAAGGTATAGCCAATCTCTGGAAGCACCTGAGACTGTGTCACCCCTGCCATGTGGTATTCGACTGGGTCTTCAAGTGAGACAACGTTTTTTGATTCTTTATCTACTGCATTTAGCATCGAGTAGAGCGTGGTCGATTTACCGGATCCGGTAGGTACAGAGATGAGAATAAGCCCGTATGGACGAGTGAGTGCATTTTTGATCATTGCGAGATGATCACTCTGGAGCGAAATATCTTCGAGTGCTCGTACCCCACGCTCTGAGTCCAAAATACGAAGTACGACTTTTTCACCATAGTACGCCGGGAATGTAGATACACGAAATTCTATCTTGCGATTTTCTATCATTGTGGCAAAAGAGCCGTCTTGTGGCTTGCGCTTTTCGTCGAGACGAAGTTTGGAAAGGATCTTGATACGAGCAACTACCCCATCAAATGCAGAGAGTGGGAGCGTGAGTGTAGTATGGAGCACACCATCCACACGGTAGCGGACATTGACCTTTTCACCACTGTTCTCCACGTGGATATCAGACGCGCCACCTTCTACTGCATGATTTATAATAACTGCTACGATTTTGATGATAGGTGCATCCTCTATTATCTTTTCATTTTTCTTTGGGTCATCACTGGTGAGTGTTATTTTTTGACCATTGTCTTTTACCTCTTTATTTGCGAGGTCGAGCTCATTTGAGAATTCCCCTACTGCTTTATCTACCTCTTCTGAAATGGTCTTGTATTGCTCAAGGACTTGATTAAAATCACCCATTGAAATAAGAAACATCTTGAATGGTGTCCCTTGTTTTACAGAAATGAATTGGAGTGCATTCATTGCCTCCATGTTTTCTGGCTCGGTAATACCTACAGAGAGTACTCCATCTACGAATTCAAGCGGTGCAAAATTGTAGTGTTTTGCAGATTCTTCAGAAATAAAATGAAGTGCGTCTGGGTCTTTTATTTTTGGGTCTATTTTTTTGTATGGGAGCTGATAGTACGAAGCTTTTGCTTGAGTGAGTGCGTCTTCAGAAAGCCCTACCGCTATGAGTGCTTTGTTTGTATCTCCGCCAAATTGACTCTCGAGTTCAGCAAGTACCTGATTGTACTGAAACTCAGTGATTGTTTGTTGTTTTAGGAGGTAGTCTAAAAACATTGCTATAACGTATTAAAAGAAATAATATCTCCTGTTATTGTAGTACCATCTGAGAGTGTCATAGTGGCTTGAATATAATATTGTGTATCTGCAATAAGCTTTTTTGCTACAAATGTTACAGGACCCGAAACTTTTATTTTGATAGGAGTACTTACAGAGCCGAGCGCATCTGTCGTGCCATATGCAAATACGATTGTCGCAGTACTACCTGGATCAAGAGAAGCTTGCGCTTGAAAAATAGCTGATGTTGTTTTGATACTTGTAGGAGTCCCGGTAGATATACTTGCGCCATTGGTACTCACTATTTCTGTAGTTGGTAGTGCAACAGGAAATACCTGCACATCTACATCAGTACCCACTGGTGCAAATGGATTGTTACGACCAATCACCTCTGTACCAAGTGATATCGGATTGTCTTGGAGCGTCTTGTACGCAGGGTTACTAAATATTGAAGTATCAATAGAGACACTGCGAATACTTGCAAGGGCTGCAGAAAAATCATCGAGTCCTGCCAGACTAGTGGTATCTTGATTTGCTACTGCCCCACCAAGCACTACTCCAGTAGACGCAAGCCCACTTTGTGTCGGTGCAGGGGCGTTTTTTTGTGTGAGTGAAAATATAAAAAATCCTGCAATTATCAGCACAATAACGATTATTACAATTTTGAGTGTTTTATTCATATATTTTATTGTCGTAGCCAATACGTAGTGACTTTTACCTTATAAGAAATAAGTCCATTTGCTGACGGTGCGTCTTTTGTATTTTGTGGAGGGACAGGAGTAAAATCTACTTGCTGGATATCAAGGAGGCGGAGATTTTTTTCTATATCAGAAACAAAAGAAAGGAAGTTTTTGTACGTACCGATAGTCTCAAAAGAAATGGTAAATGGCTCATAGGGTGGGCGCGCTGCGGCTTTTACATTTGCTTTTGAGTCGTCTGTTTTGGCATCGTGTGTAGTGTAGGCGACATTTTGTAGTATTGAAAGACCATTTTTTGTCGCAAGCGAATCTATCTGGATAATAAGACGAATGTTGTTTACATTGTCTGGGAGGAGCGTGGTAAGATTGTCGAGATCTGCTTTTGGAATACTATTGTATTTACTGATCAAGTCTGCACGAGATTTGCCAAGTGAGTCTGCTGTAGCGAGTCGCTCATTTCCTGTCGCGATGGTCGCACTGAGTGCTTGTGTACTACGCCACAGAGGGAGAGTATAGAGACTAGCTCCACCAATAGTGAGTACTATAAAAATAATAAGGGTGATATATCTCATATATTATGTCTGGTTAGGCTGACTCATTTTTAAAAAACGCTCATACGACAAATCGTTTGGATCACAAGTAAATACAAGCTTAAAATCGACAGTATTTGTTTTTGTATTTATTTTGAGATCAGAGAAAATAGGATTTTTGATAAGTGGGCTTTTTGTATACGCATCAGACTGGAGCGCGATAGCAGCATAGCTTTTTGCAGTACCAGTGAGGGTCACTGTCACTACAGTTTTTTTTGTCGTGTCGTCTGTTTTGAGCTCATATGAAAAATTGTTGTACACGACAGTACGGAGCGTGGTGTCTTGGAGGGCTTTGAATATTGGAGTTACTGCAACGTGCGTACTGAGGAGTGTCTTGACCCCTGTGATACGAGCGTTTAGTCGCTTCATATCGCTGACAAAATCTGTACCAATACTATCGCGCGCTTTTGCAAGTTTTATATCAAGGTCTGCTTTTTGTTGTACGAGAGTTTTGTTGTATACGTATACACCACCGTATGCAAGCACAGAAATAAGTACCATAAAGAAACACAGAAAACTGATGAGTCCCCCACCACTTTTATGCGTTGTGACAACAACATCACTTGTGTCGATGGGTTTTTTTGGAATAAAAGATGTTGTCGGAGCGAATGGTTCCATATACACGATAAGTATATCACACAACTACAAAAAATTGTGCAAGAATCTATGTGTAAAACTTATTGAATGCGCTTGAGTGCAAGACCAATAGCTGCAGAAAACTCTGGACCGGTAGTTTCGAGGATGCCTTGAAGAAAAACTGGTGCTTCCACTTTTTCAAATGGATTACCGAGTACTACTTCTGCAGAAAATGTCTCACCATAGTATGCGAGCAATCCTTTTGTCATAGCGCCACCACCAGTGAGGATTATTTTGCTTACATTTTTGTTGTAGCGCTTTTCATATCCGAGAATAGTAGTATTTGCCTCTTGTGCAATGAGCGAAAACTGTCCCTTGAGGAGATCTACGAGTGCTGGGTACTCGCCTGCCGGCATAAGTCCATATTCTTTTTTGATTTGCTCTGCTTTTGCAAACTGGAGTGTGAAACTACGTGCTATAGATTGTGTCATATCTTGGCCGCCTTTGTTCACCAGGCGAAATGTCTGCACAATGCCATGTTCTACGATGGTAAGCTTGGTCTTTGATGCGCCAATATCTATAATAAGTACTGGAAAAAGCTCACGAGAAAGGAGTGCGCGGATATTACTAAATAGCTCTATCTCGAGTGAGTCTACCGGCAGATTTGATTTTTGTAATATTTCCGTGCGTTGCGCGAGTGTTTCGTTGAGTGTCGCGACTACCAATACAGATATCTTTGCTTCACCACCACTCTCTGCAATCACACGAGACTCTGTACCAGAGTCTTCCCGCTCTGGGATCACATACCAATCGAGTGATACATCGCTCAGTGGTACTGGGATGAATTTTTTAGCCTCGATAGGGATTGTAGTACCAAGAGCCTTCTCATCGATCTCTGCCGGAAGCTGGAGGATAAATACAATACTCGAAACAGAAGGGATACCAAGCACTACATTGGTACTGGTAATTTTTGTCTCTGTAAAAATATCTTTGAGTGCTTTTACGAGGGTCGGCACATCAGTATTGATAACCTGCCCTATCACCCCATCCTGAATATATGGCCCGAGCGCGAGCGCACCGTATGTCTCGAGGACTGCTTTATTGCCGTCTTTTTTGATATGCACCACTTTGATAGCAGAAGAACCGATATCTATACCGACCGCATCACTTGGGCCACTGTTGCCAAATAGGCCACTAAGAGCTTGTTTTATAGTGTCGAATAGACTACTCATATATATGTAGTATACCGCAATATTGCTATACTTGCCATATATGCTCGAGCGCGTATACAAATTGCTTTTCCCTACTCGGTGTATTGTATGCCAGACCCAGGGAGCCCCTATTTGCAGTAATTGCCAGAAAAAGCTCACCCGAGCACTCCCTCCAGAGTACTTATGGGTCAAAAGTGTATACGGCTATCAAAACTCAATAGTGAAAAGAATTGTAAAACATGCAAAATACAATCACAAAAGTGAAGCACTACTCTATCTAGCGCATCTTGCGAAAATAGAACTCTCCGAGCATGTACAAAAATACGCGCACGGTGGTGATGTAGTGGTAGTACCTATACCGCAGCATATATCAAAGACACATATGCGAGGGTTCAATCAGGCGGCGAAAATTGCTCATGCAATTTTCGCCGCCACTCCAACTTGTACTATAGATGCTACTCTCCTCTCCAAAACTCGCGCTACCACCCCCCAGGCACAAATCCATACCCGCAGCCTCCGCCTCCAAAACACAAAGAATAGTATACGAGCAAATAAATCGTGCGATCCCAAAACGCTCTATATACTTGTAGACGATGTACTCACCACTGGCGGCACCCTCATCGAAGCGCGCAGAGCACTCTACGACGCCGGCGCAAAATATGTACTCGCTATTACGATAGCGCATTAATAAACTAGAAAAAACTCTTTGTTTATGATACAGTGAGCAGTACTTGGAGCCGTGTCAGAGTGGATGAAATATAAACTGCTTTATATTTCATCCGAAGCGTAGCGTAGGCGGCGAACACTCTGACCGGTTTCCGAAGGACGACAATTTTATATTGGAGCCGTGTCAGAGTGGTCGAACGTACCTCTTTGCTAAAGAGGCAAGGTGTAAAAGCCTTCGAGGGTTCGAATCCCTCCGGTTCCGCTATCAAAAAAATTACTATCGTATTGATAGTAATTTTTAGTATAAGTGGAATTTATAGAGGATTCGAACCGCGGGCCGCAGGGCTCGATGAGAGCCCAAAGGTTTCGAACTTCAGCAGAAGTGAGAGGCGAATCCCTCCGGTTCCGCTATAAAAAATCACTATCTTATAGATAGTGATTTTTTATTTAAATATAGTAATAAGATAATAAGCGATTACGCTCGTAAATGCCGTGACAGTCGCCCCCCAAGCAATATCCACCAATGTCATAGCGAGCGGCCAATTACTAATAGTCGCATGATTAGTGAGATCATATGCACCATATGCGACAAGCCCAAGAATTGCTCCACGCCACAAAGCCTCAACCCATGAAGCAGACGCAACCGAAGGCAGCACTACGAGTACAAGTATTCCTAGTGCGTATAGTGGATAAAAGAAAGCCACAGGGGCAATGTTTATGGTCTTACTAAAAAGAAAACCCATCTGATCTGCATAAAAATTTTTTGCGACAACAAGAATCCATATTGCATCTAGGATTGCAAGCGGGATAAGTGTAGCGATGTACGCGAGAAAAGTATTCATACTGTATAGTAAACTAGTATATCACAATACGGTCTAAAACTATTAAAATGAAACTCGCTTTAACTCTGTACCAAGCTTGTATTCTATCTCATTGTCCGATATCCATTTTACAAAAGTAGTAGTTCTGGTCCTAGCGTCAGCAGACTCAGCATCACTTAGGTTTGCCTTTTCCGCAAGTGTCTCTGAATTTTTTACATATAGTCCACACATTCCCTCAAAACAACCACCTACATACACAAAGTTTGTGCCGTTTGGAGAAAAACCAATAAACTTGTTTCCAAGATAATAATTGCCAAGCAATGTAGTCGTATTAGTGGTGCGTGAAAAAATACCTACAACACTATCAGGGGCTAGCGTGTCGCTTTCTATCGTAAAGCCGATTTTCATTGTATCTGGAGAGACAGTGATAGAAGCAAACCTTGTCTGATTTTTGAAAGATATTTTGTTTTCGCAAAATGCTTTTCGATCTGAAGCACTGGCTATATTAACCTCATCACACAGTTGGCTTTTATTTTTAAACCAATTAAAAATTGTATTATCATCAATAGCTAACAACAAATTAGCATCTGCATCGATGCTTTTTTTATCTACCGATAAAAGGGGTGTCGAGAATGTCGCCACAGGGAGATTGTTTGCTGGCAATATCTCACTTGGTGAAGCTGGTGACTTTTTTACTAAAACAAAATACCCTGACACTCCCATTATGATAAGGAGTAGTACTATTACAGATATATTTGCAAAAGCTTTTTGTGAGTTTTTCATACTACGGAGTACGCTATTTGCGCATGGTATTAATAATAGTATTTTATCTCCTCTTCAAAACCTTTTTACTTTTTACCACAGTTTTTGCCGCAGGTTTTTTTGCTGTATAGCTGATTTCTTTTTTTAATAGTACAGATTTTGTACCTGTAGTTGAAAAATATTGGAGATACAGTGTATAAGCTCCATATTTTTCTGGTAATACAAAAATTCCTTTTTGCGCACTCTCCGTATACGGGCGGATTCCTTCATTGGTAAAATTTTGATCTAAAGAAACAGCGTATCCATTTATAAATTGCGGATCTCCATTTAGTTGTAGCTGTACGGTGCGAGAATTTGTAACTTTTGCATTATTATTTATTTTAAAATCAAGCGGGATTTCCTCTCCTTTTATATTTTTCATCCCTTGAGGTCTCACTACTGGCGCAGGCCTACTACTACGCACTGTACGGACCGCATATGAAGCTGAAGTTGTAGCTGCAGTAGTCCCTATTTTAGAAAGCCCTGGTGTACTGCCGAGATTTGCAGACCAAATATTTGCACCATCAAAAGTGAGCGTATACGGGCTTCC
>CAYVSW010000007.1:16039-23361 GCA_964454285.1 uncultured Candidatus Saccharibacteria bacterium
GAAATCCCAGAATATGTAGTCATCGCACCTGTCGGGCTTACCCTTGTAAGAGTATGGTTGGTATAATTTCCTGTCCACATATTGGTGCCGTCGAATGCAATAGAGATAGGCTGAGTATCGGTCCCTGTGTATGTGGTCATCACTCCAGTGGGGCTGATTTTGGTAACGCTAGTAGTATTACCATTGGCAGTCCACATATTAGTACCATCAAATGCGATAGAGCTAGGTCCACTCCCTGTTCCTGTGTATGTAGTCATCACTCCAGTGGGACTGATTTTGGTAACACTATCACTAGAGATATTTGCAGTCCACATATTAGTACCATCAAATGCGATACTTATCGGACCAACACCTACGCCTGTGTACGTAGTTATTGTCCCTGTTGGTCCAATTTTTGCCACACTATCATCGTCGTGATTGACAACCCACATACTGGTGCCATCAAATGCAATTGCCATTGGAAGTGCCCCTATACCAGTATAAACAGTCGAGACACCCGTAGGACTAAATTTAGTTACGCTATTGTTAAACATATTTGCAGTCCACATATTGGTGCCATCAAATGCCATAGCTCGGTGGTAATTTCCATCGCCTGCATATTTGGTAAATGTACCATCTGGAGTAAGCTTCAAGATACTCCCATCTGGCAGATAGTTTGCAGCCCACATATTTGTACCATCATATGCCGCAGTAATCGGATAGTCATCTGATCGAATATAGTTCTTTATTGTAACTTTTGGAGCAACTGTAATACTATTTGAATCCTGTAAAAAATTGTTTGTAGGAGTAAAAGTCGCCTGATACACGAACGGGCTTATAGTAACGAGATCGGAAAGCGCTCCACCGCTGGCGGTCACATCAGATAAATTAAAGTTCACAGGTGCTTCTGAAAAAGTGAATGTAGTAATTGCTGTCTCGCCTATAGTAAGATTTGTATCGCTCATTGATATGGCGACTGTAGGAGCAACTCCTGCAGCGTGTGCATTTTGTATATTTGTAGAAAATAGGAATACTGCAATTAAAAAAATATGTGCTGCTTTTTTTATAGACATGTACACTAGTATACACCTAAACATCTTTATGCTGCTAATATTTTCATGCTAAAATATGCCTATATGCATACAATAATAATTATCGCGCTCGTACTTGCAGCTCTTATCGTACTATTCCTTATTATGGGAGCAATATTACCCAAGCAGTACACGGTATCTGTTTCGACTATTATCAATAAGCCCCTTATTGAAGTCTTCAGCTATGTAAAAACAATCAAAAACCAAGAAGAGTACAGCGTCTGGGTTATGGAAGATCCGAATGTTGCACTCACCTATACTGGCACTGACGGCACAGTAGGATTTACCGCAGCTTGGGACAGCAAAATTGGCAATGTGGGAGCAGGGTCTCAGACTATTGCAAACATTATAGAAAATAGCCGTATCGATATGGATCTTCATTTTATCAGACCATTTGCAGGCGACCAAAAGGCAGCTACTATAGTAGAAGCAGTATCTGACACAGCGACAAAGGTCACTGCAGAATTCTACAGTAAAGACAAATTCCCTATGAATGTGATGTCGTATATGATCGGGAGCAAGATCATCAAAAAAGCACAGCTGCAAAACCTCGCAAATATCAAAGCGAACTTGGAGAAATAAATATTGTGAAGAAATATAATATCCAAGAGATAGTCACATACGCAATATCAACCATTATCTTGCTCGGAGTATTGTATTTTATAGCCTCAATAGATAAAGATACTCTGATAAAAATTGCAGCAGACCTCGGTCCATGGGGAATAATCATTTTCATCCTCATAATATTGTGCACGCAGATATTCGCGCCTCTATCAGGAACCGCATTCTATTTTGCAGCAATAAAGATATATGGATTCGGGACAGTGCTCTTGCTGTTCTACACGACCAGTCTCCTGACCGCAACAATAAGTTTCTTTATTGCCAAAAGATGGGGCAGGAAGATTGTAATCAAACTCATCGGTTCAAAATCAATGGATCGCATAGACGCCCTGTCCATGGAGCACGAGAACCTGCTGCTAATAAGCGGCAGGACTATAGGATTCTTCATATTTGACTTTATCAGCTATGCGCTCGGATTTACCAGGATATCGTTCAGGAAATATTTCTGGTATACGGCACTGCTGACAATAATCCCCCTTGCGCTGCAGTATTTCATTTTCAAGCATACTGATTTCAATACATTCAGAGGGCTCAGCATCTATTATATATCCCTCGTCGCGACCGGAGGAATATTCTTGTATATATTCGCTTCGCTTATGAAGAAAAACAAGAAACTGAGAAAATAATGCTTCCTTATATAAAAGACCTAAGATGAACTTAGGTCTTTTATATTTAGCTATTCCTCTTATTGTGCAGCGGCACATCTTGTTGAGCTTCTCATGCCCGCCCAGTACGGCAAAAAGCTTTTTTCATATATACTGCATACACTATGCGCCGCATCCAGAAACCTATCCTATATATCATTCTCGCATTCTTCGTCGGCATCGTGCTGACGCTTAGCGGCAATATGCTCGTCCAGAAAAAAACTTCACGCTATATATCTGATGCCATTGAAGACCTGCCCCAGCAGAACGTCGCACTCGTGCTCGGCACCAATAGCACGCTCTCAGGCGGTGGAGATAATCCGTATTTTTACAATCGCATCGATGCTGCAGCTGCACTTTTCAAGAGCGGCAAAGCAAGCGATATACTTGTCAGCGGAGACAACCGCAAAGAGCACTACAACGAGCCGGAGGTAATGAAAGCCGAACTCATAGAGCGAGGCATTCCAGAAAATCATATCTACACAGACTTTGCAGGCTTCCGCACGCTCGACTCTGTCGTGCGCGCAAAAGAAGTATTCGGACTGTCGTCTTTCATTGTCGTCTCGCAGAAATTCCACAATGAGCGGGCAGTATATATCGCACGTTTTAAAGGCATAGATGCGTATGGCTATGACGCAAAGGATGTCCCTATCTCGGCCGGCTTCATGACACGCACCCGCGAATACCTCGCCCGCGACAAGATGTTTCTCGATCTCCTACTGCATATACAGCCGCATTTCTTAGGAGAAAAAGTTGAGATTACATGATTTCAAAATGATAGTATACTCATATATATGAATACAATCACCGTGCAAGCAATCATCAACTCTCCTATCGAAACAGTTTGGAAAAATTGGAACACCCCGGAAGATATACAAGCATGGTGTCATGCATCAGAGACTTGGGAATGCCCGCATGCAGAAAATGATCTTGTAGTAGGAGGTAAATTCCTCTCTCGCATGGCCGCAAAAGACGGCAGTGTGAGCTTTGATTTTTGCGGCATATATACAGAAGTACTCCCTCTCGAACTCATCGCATACAAGATAGAAGACGGCCGCACCGTACAGATAACATTTGAAAAGATTTCAGATAATGAAACAAAAGTTACTGAAACCTTCGACCCAGAAACAGAGAATCCTGCCGAGATGCAACAAGCTGGCTGGCAAGCAATCCTCGATAACTTCAAGACATATACCGAAAGCAAATAATATTTTTCTATGAATAAGTATGTAACCCTAGTCCACAGGATAAATGTCGGCTAAAATAATAAAGTCGAGATAATGAAATAGTTACCTTGCACAAGGTCATAGACGAGCCTATACTATATATATGACAAACATACACCCGCTTTTTGTGCACTTCCCTATAGCACTATTATTTGTATATTCTATTATCAAAATATTGCCAGTACAAAAATGGCTCCCAAATATCGCATGGCGAGATATTGAAAAGCTCCTCCTCACCTTTGGTATCCTCGGCGCTTTTGCAGCACTTACTACAGGCGAGACAGCAGAGCATATCTTCCAGCCAGATAGAGCACTTGTAGAGGCTCACTCGACTTTTGCAGCTCTTGCGACATGGATCTATGCAGCCCTCCTCATTGGTATCGTCATCGGCATGGCGCGCCTCCATACGTTTTTTGCAAAGCTTCCAAAAACTCTACAAATGTTTCTTATCAAATTAGAAGCACTCCTCACACACAAAACCTTTAGTGCTGTCCTCGCTTTTCTCGGCCTTATTACTATCGCTGTCACTGGCCTCCTCGGTGGCGTGATGGTATATGGCGCAGATGCAGACCCTGCAGCGAGAGTGGTACTTAAGATACTTGGAATAAGTATATAAAAAAAGATGTTACAAGTTTTCGCCTACATATTTTATTTTATCGCTGCCAGTGCTTCTCCACTCCAAAGACGATGGCTTGCAAAGACAAAAAATTCTGACAATAGTGGGCAAATAGCTTTTGCGTTTCATGTGACTCTTGTTGCAGTTTTTTTGAGTTTAGGACTGCTTTTCTATCAACCTTTTCATATTACTGGAAATATTACGCTCATAGTGATCTTAGTTTTATTGTGTGGAGTATTTGGCTCACTTACTGCTGTATTGGGATACATAGCCCAAAAACATGTGGAGGCGGGAGTAACTAGTGTTATAAGTAATATCTGTACACCTATTACTATTATTCTTGCAACTGTCTTTTTAAATGAAGCGCTTACAAAAACACAAATACTAGGAACAATTATTCTATTCACTGGAATGATAATAGTCTCAAAGAAGCACAGAACTGGTAAATTTAGCTTTGATAAGTATTTCTTGATGATGTTACTGTCGGGTACTTTTCTTGGAATTCTAATTACAGCAGAAAGATATCTACAAAAGACAACAGGATTTACAACAGGGACGATACTCTCCTGGTGGTCAGTTTGTTTATTCCTTGGATTGTTTACACTTTTTACTAAAAACAAGCACTCTTATTTAAAAAAAGATGTGGCTATTACTGGAATATTACGATTCTTACAAAATTTATCATGGGTCAGTTTGGTTTATATTGTTGGTAATCTCAGTTTTGTATCAGCTATCACCACCTTTAAAGTTATTCTTATGTTTATCGCTGGGGCATTATTTCTAAACGAAAAAAAAGATCTACCAATAAAAATTCTCGGGAGTATTATTGCAATAGTAGGATTATTATTAATGAGATAAATTAAAGTGTTTAATATCGCTCGGTATCTCATCGCCTCCCAGGCGCGCGCTTCCGGCTTTCTCAACTCGCATATCCCGAACAGATATTAAAAAACACTCTCAAGAGAGAGTGTTTTTTAATATTGCGGAGAGCGTCGTGTTAGAACCAAACACCGACAAGCCCTGTAATGTTATTTTAGCATTTTTTTAGATTTAAAATCGACGCGTCTCGTGCGGACTAAAAAGTGACAAAAGTTACACGGTATAGGCTATATAAAGTTACAGCCATATGTAACTATTTGTAGATCTGCCAGTCTTCTTCCACTTTAGCGTATTCCTCTCGTGTCTTGTCTCCAAAGATATTGTCATTTAAGGACACCAACGGTGGCTTGCCACGGACTGAATATTCAAGCGTTTTGAACAGATACCCAAGAAATGATCCTGTATAGCGATATCGCCTAACACAGCCCTTTATATGACCATCTACCTCGTCCGCATATCCTCTCCAACGGTACATTTGAGGATAGCGATCAATCCAGTCATCGGTTATATAGGTGATCCATTTTACTACTTCCTCTTCGGCACAGACGTTGCCTTTTTGGCTTAGACGTACCAGACTTATGAGCATTCGGCTTTGCATCTTTTTGTCGTCTTCCGTTGCATAAGCGATAAAGGTATACAGACGATCTTTATATTTTGAAAGAATAATATCTACCTCGGATTGGTTCTCATAGATCCTGATAGATTTTTGTCTATATCTTACCCACCGCTTGCAGAATGATCTATCGAGCGAAGAGGTTACTTTATCCCAGTCGATATCGTCATTCTCGGTTCTGATATTTTTATTGATGTATCGGTATACGCGCGGAGCGTTTTGAAGAATCCAAGAGGAGCTAATCTTTGAGGGGTTTTTCTCAGAGAGAGTGTCGTTTAGAATTTTGATGTGATAATCAAAAGTCATAATAACTACTTTTTATTTTGATTCAATGCTTGATTCTTTTTGATCTGTTTTAGGTAAACCCAAAACAAGCTCATGCATTTTTTCTCTATATTTAATTAAATGATTATTTACAAGTAAAAGGTCTGCTCTTAGTTCTTCAAACTTTGGGTAAGATTCTTGAATTGTTTGTGGGTCAGTTTCTTGGTCTTTTTTTAATTCTTTTTCATACCAGTATCTAAAACGTGCTTGCCAAGAAGTTAAATGAGGGCGAAGTCCTTTATTAAGAACATCAATCGAAAGGCTGATAACTTTCTGAGTGCTATTATTTTTTACTTTACTCACAGGGATATCCTTAATTAATTCTCTAGTTATTGAGAAAAAATTATGCCATGAATCATAAATCTCATAAATAACATCGTGTTTGAGGTCAATTGGTATTCCGATCTTTCTCGTGCTTAGCTCTACCCAAATTTTGTATGCAATTTGCTGATCCTCCCTGTTAGGTTTAAAGGAAATTTTACCTGAGCCAAAACCCATTTCAGCGTTGTCGATTTCAAAATTATCCCCACGAAAAGTTCCTAGGTATTTTTTAATAGCTATTCCGATAAGTATTATCGCGATGCCGATTACAACGACAACGTAGTTGAATTGAAAAGAGAAGTTATAATCTTTTGTCAGCGATATTGAAATGAGTGTTGTTAAAGTATTTTCCATGAAATTAAGGTAGGTTATTGAAATATTGAGGATCAGAATTATCAATGAGATCTTTGTGAGTTACACGGCGTTCGTAAGCTTTATGTATCGCATCCCCAATATGGACTTCATTAAGAGGATAATTGCACTTCCAAAAATATACTTCTGCAAAACCAGATTTCAAACTTTTAACTGTTCGAGGATGTAAGCGAGGATAAAGTAACTCCTGTTTGTACACACCATTCTCAAAAGGATTTATTGGAAAAGTCGGTAGAATTATTACCACTAAACCAGAGTGTCCACCCACCTTTTTGTTTAGACCAGCCGATATCTCCCAATCAACATGTTTTCTTTTGTGAGTATTCGCTCCATATAGTGCGATAACAACACTCGCATCTGAAATATAATCGTCGGCAATAAGACGAGCGGTATAGTCAGTACTATTATCTGGATCGATGTCTCCGATTTGAACTGCCTTAGAAATGAAATGCTCTCCAAATTGTGTCTCAAATTCGTTTCTATGATCTTCGTCATCATGGTGAAAACTAATAAATGCTTTATGTTTTACAACTGGTTGTTGCCCAAAAGGTGTACTCATATATTATCCTCGTGGCGGAAATGGATCATTGCCGTAGCTATTACGCTCTTGAATCTTTCCGTCTTTACCATGAATAA
>CAYVSW010000008.1:0-23251 GCA_964454285.1 uncultured Candidatus Saccharibacteria bacterium
TTAGAAGAAATCAGCACTGTTACGTTTGGCTTACAAACTAAAGATAAATCCACATTTGTTTCTGAAATTAAAAAAGAAGAAGACTGGGAAGAATGTTACACAGGGAACGACATTAGCAGATATTTTCTTAATGAGGCAACCTTATTTTTCAAAAACAAGCCTGATGAAATAATCCTCGTCGCACACAATTGCACGGACAAGACAGTAGAGATTGCAGAGAAATTCCCTAGTGTAAAAGTAATTCCTCTTACTGGCTCACATGGAATCGTTTATGCTCGTATAGAAAGTATGAAACACGTAACCGGCGACATTGTTCTATGTACCGACGGAGATAGTTGGGTTGCAAAAAACTGGGTAGAGGTCATGAGTAGTACTCTTATAAAAGAAAATCTTATTCTTCTTGGTTCATGGGTAAAATTCAAAGGTACACTTTTTGGCTACATTTCAAATATTTTTAATAAATACAGAATAGTCGCCCACAAAGAAAAAGAATATATTCCTCTTGTAAGAAAATACCTTGAGCAAAGTATTCAAATTACAAAAACCTTAGGTCTAACAAGAAACCCTGATGATTATATTTTGAGCATGTTTATGAAACAACACGGAAAACTCGGAATAACAAACAGGACTCATGTAACACAGCAAACAAAAGAGGTAACGAGCGCAGAGGCAATACAGCGCAATAAAGAAAATGTATCTAATGGAAATAAGATAGCTACATACTTTACTTCAAAATAAAAAGCCTCAGAGAATATCTGAGACTTTTATTATTATTTACTTTCTAGTTTTTCTCTCTTTTCTGTACACTTCTCACAACGACAGCCTTTTGGTTTGATGTATTCATTGAAATACTCTTTGCCATAGTCGTAGCAGAGCTCCTCTCCTATTTTGATATTTCTTTTTGCAAAGATAAATATCCTTCCCTTTTTGATATCACTCTCTGCATTGGGCCGGCACGAGTGATTGAGATAGCGAGCGGTATTTGTGCGAGCAGTGCCGTCGATGTGGCGATTCTTTCCTGTTTGAAAAAGATATTTACCGCCGCGGCGATTTGCTTCATCCTCAGAAATTATCTCACCTACATACTCGATGATGCAGTCACCCTTTGCAATAGGGACTTTGGTAAAAAGGCCAAGCCCATTGATCCCCTTTTTTACAACGAGATCCTCGGGTATTTTATATTTAGGCGCGAGTTTCGAAGATGTCATCGAAGCGGAATTTAGGTCTGATAATATCGTCTGCGGCACGGAAGCCAATAGGGAGTATCACTTGTGCTTTCATGTTTTCTGGGAGCTCGAGGATAGTATTGTATGCATCTCTATCAAAGCCTTCCATAGGGCATGAATCTACCTCTATCTCTGCACATGCTGCCATAGCAAAGCCGAGTACAATATATGCCTGGTATGTTGCCCATTTATGTGCAGTCTGTGCATCGAGCCCAGATGCAAAACCGGTCATCATATCTTCGTATCCTTTGAGACTTGCACGGATTTCTGCCTGGCCACCAGTGAGCCCTGTGAAATACTCATCTACTCGTGGGAGCACATCAGTACGAGCACAAAATACGAGCACGTGTGATGCATCGGTAACTTGCGATTGATCCCAAGACGCGCCGCGGAGCTTTGTTTTGAGTTCTGGATTTGATACGACAATTACATGAAAAGGCTGAAGCCCAAAAGATGTAGGTGCCATCTTGATAGCATTTTCTATAGTTGCGAGCTGTTCGTCTGTTACCTTTTTACTAGTATCAAACTTTTTTGTGGCATAGCGCCAATTGAGTTGTGTTAAAAATGACATGGGTATATTCTCAAATTATTCTAGTATGCTTGTGTATTATAGCACGCTGAAAATATTGACTTATCTCACCCATTTAGCATAAATACCTGTCGTAAGCACACGTTCGGTATTTTTTTGCGCAATGCCGATATCACCAAAAAGGATTTCACCCTTTTTGTCTTTGAGAGAATCTGAAAGGAGCTCTGCAAATGTACGAGCACTGTACCCTGCAGCGTAGCCATTGAGTACTACAAGCTTTGCATTTGGTGATACGAGCTCTGGAAGAATTGCGAGGAGCTCAGTGAGCGACTCTTCTATTTTCCATACTTCGCCTTTTGGCCCACGGCCAAATGCCGGTGGATCCATCACGATAATATCAAATTGCTCACCGCGCTTTGCGAGGCGCTTTGCATACAGAAATGCATCTTCACACACCACGCGCATACCATCAGCCTGGACACCTGAGAGCTCCATATTTTCGCGCACTGTTGCGATAGTCGTCTTTGATGCATCTATGTGGGTCACCTCTATCCCTGCGAGTGCGCCTGCGACACTTGCTGCTCCTGTGTAGCCAAAGAGATTGAGCATCCTCAGCGGTGTGCTGCCCTTATGCTTTTTGCCGAGATTCGCGATCTCCTCCCACTGTGCAATATGCTCTGGAAATATCCCTACATGCTTGAAGCCTTTTGTAGAGAGGGTGAGCTGCATACCCGCGTATTTGATACTCCAGTTCTCGGGTACTTCTTTATCGAGTTTCCATCTTTCACCACTTTCTTTCCAGATAAATTGCCCTTGGGCTGTGGCCCAAATTGCCTTGTCGGACTTTTGCCAGAGCACTTGTGGGTCTGGGCGGTCGAGGACATACATGCCAAATTTTTCTAGCTTGCGCCCTACCCCGGTATCGAGGAGCTCATATTCACCACTTCCCTTGATTACTACATCTACTCGTTTCATAAAAATTATTTTTTCTTAGGTGGATATATTTGTGCGAGTGCACTTGTGAGGGTCGGATATGCAAAAGTAAATCCTTTATCGAGGAGGCGCGCTGGTGCTGCTAGCTGGCTCGTAGTGAGCTCGTCGTAGCCGTCTTTTCCAAACACATAGAGCGCGAGGCGCTTTGGGATAAAGAAAAACACTTTGCGGTGGAGTACTACGCCGAGCTCGTGCATTATTTTTTTGTATGTACTTGGCTCTGGTGCGACTGCATTTATTGCGCCTTGCACCGTAGAAGTCTCTATTGCAAATATATATGTGGCTATGAGGTCTTCGATATGGATCCATGAAAGACCAAAGTCTTTTTTGAGCCCGAGCAAAAATCCAAAGCGTGCAGTCTGAGTATAGAGTGCGAGCATGCCGCCCTTTCCGAGTACTGGTGCAGTACGCACAGATACCACGCGCACACCGAGTGCACTTGCTTTTTGTGCCTCCTCTTCCCAATCCTCTACTACCTTTGCGAGAAATCCTGTACCTGCTGGAGACTTCTCATCTGCTACAGCCTCGCCAGTATCTCCATAAAATCCTATCGCTGATGCACACACAAATACTGCTGGACGAGCTTTTGTCTGCTCCAGGCTCGTCACCACATTTCTAGTACTAAGTATACGACTATCGTATATTACAGCTTTTGTTTCCTCAGTCCATTTTTGTGAAATAGGCGCACCACAAAGATTCACTACTGCATCTGCATGCTCGAGTACCCCAAACGGTATAGTCTGCCTTGAAAGGTCGCACGGGATAAAGAAAAGCTTTTCATTTGTAAACTTCGGGGCAAAGAGATCTACTACGATCACTGTATCCCCGCGCGCAAGGAGCGCTTTTGCGAGCACCCCCCCTACAAACCCAGATCCTCCAGTGATTATTATTGTCATACATATCTATCATACCACGAGATATATTTCATAATGCCTTTCCACCACAATTTGACCAAATCGTCATTTTTTGTAGTATAGGGGGTATATATGGAAAAAGCAGGACATATTCTCGACTACATAATCAAGCTCGCACTATTTATACTCGTGAGTATTTTCTTTGTGCCAGGTTTTGCTTTTGTACACCTCTTCCAAAAAACCTGGACTGGCTTACTAGATGATCTTTTTGGGTTGAAATAACTATACGAGTTCTACAAACTTCGCTTTTCCTATTTTGTACACTCCGGCTTCTGGGGTGTTTTTTGCATCAGGTACTAGCAATACTGTATCTGTAGTGAGGTTTTTGATAGCTCCCCCTTCGAGCATACGGCGCACTTCGCCTTTTGATGCGAGGATACTGTTTTCTAGAAACAAATCTTCGAGAGTTCTTCCGTTTATTGAAATTTTCTCTGCGTCAGTTGGTGCTTCTTTTTTCTGAAATGTTTGTACAAAAAAATCTTGCGCGTCTTGTGCTGCTTTTACTCCATGGATTGATTTTGTTATTTCAAAAGCAAGCGCCATCTTGATAGTACGAGGGTGCGCGCCACCTGCGAGCTCGCGAGCGGTGTTTTGTACATCTTCTATAGATGCATCAGTGCAGAGCTCAAAGGCTGGCACAATGAGCCCATCTGTCCACGACATTATCTTGCCATACATATCTGTAGGAGTATCGAGAAGTGAGACCATGTTTCCCTCGGTCTTTCCCATTTTCTTGCCATTGCTATCTTCGAGAAGCTTGGTAGTGATTACAAATTTCTCTTTATTTTTCATTTGTTTGAGGAGTGTGCGCCCAGCAAGCATATTGAAAAGCTGGTCATTACCACCTACTTCGCCATCTATATTCATATATACACTGTCGTAGCCCTGCATGAGCGGGTACATGAATTCGTGGATATATATTGGCTTCTCTTCTTCTATGCGGCGAGCAAACATATCACGCTTGAGCATTTGGTCTACTGTCATATGGCTTGCGAGCTCTAGTACATCCGCAAACTTCATTTTGCCGAGCCAGTCGTTATTGTATTTTATCTTTGCTGCATTCTTTCCAGAAAAACTAATAAATTTCTCAGCCTGCTTTTTATACAATTTGAGATTTGTTTTGATCTCTTTTTCAGTGAGCTGCTTGCGAGCAGAGGTTTTGTCTGTCGGGTCGCCAATGCGCGCGGTGAAGTCTCCTATCAAAAAGATAATCTGGTGCCCCAAATCTTGAAAATGGCGCAATTTGCGGAGCTGTATAGTGTGGCCAAGGTGGAGCGTCGGGCCTGTCGGGTCGAAGCCTGCATAGATAGAGATTTTTTTGTCTTTCAACAAAAGTGACTCGAGGAAGTTTTTGTTAGGCAAAATCTCTGAAACACCTTTTGTGATGAGGGTTTGTATCTTTTGTATTTTTATTTCTTCTGCGTTCATTATATTGCCATAATAGCATTATTATTTTGTTTTTTACAGCCTTCTGTTCTATGATTATAGTATGAAGAAAAAACAACTCAAGAACCTCAAAAAAGTCCTCATTATTATAGGTGCCGGAATACTTGTATTTGTTGGCGCCGTTTTTATCTGGGCGAGCACTATACGCCTCCCCGATATGTCAACTTTTGAGGCACGCAAAATTGCAAATTCTTCAAAAATCACCGACCGCACCGGCGAAGTAGTACTCTACGACATACACCAGAGTGTGCGCCGCACTCAAATACCTTTTGATCAAATGGGTGATAATATAAAACACGCGGTTATTTCTATAGAAGACGAGAAATTCTATACACACAACGGTATCCGTATTACCTCTATTATTCGTGCGGTATTTTCTAATATTACCGAAAGAAGCTTCTCGCAAGGCGGGTCTACTATCACACAACAAATCGTAAAAAACACTCTTTTAAACTCAGATAAAAATATAGTTCGTAAACTCAAAGAGTGGATACTTGCAATACGTCTCGAGCGGCAAATACCTAAAGATCAAATACTTACTATATACCTCAACGATGCACCGTATGGTGGCACTATTTATGGTATTGAGGAGGCAAGTCAGGCGTTTTTTAATAAACACGCAAAAGATCTCACTATTGCAGAGTCTGCATATCTTGCGGCAATACCTAATGCCCCTACTTTTTATTCTCCTTTTGGGAAAAATAGAGAGGCGCTCAATGCTCGTAAAAATCTCACCCTTAAAAAAATGTTTGAGCTCGGGTATATCACCCAAAAAGAATACGACACTGCAAAAATAGAGAAAGTGAATTTCAATATTACAGCTGCAAATAGTATTAAAGCACCCCATTTTGTATTTTGGATACTCGACTATCTCGAACAAAGGTATGGCGCAGATGTGATGGAGACTGGCGGCTACACCATCAAAACCACACTCGACTACAAAATGCAGCAAAAAGCAGAAGAAACCATTGCGAACTTTGCCGAAACAAATAAAACAAAATTTAATGCTTCAAATAGTGCTCTTGTTGCAGTAGACCCAAAGACTGGTCACGTACTCGCTATGGTCGGATCAAAAAACTACTTCGACAAGACTATCGACGGCGCATACAATGTAGCGACTGCACATCGACAACCTGGTTCATCATTTAAACCATTTATTTATCTCACCGCATTTAAAGAAGGTTACACCCCAGAAACAGTACTTTTTGATGTACCCACAGAATTCTCTACAAAATGTAATGCAGACAGAACCCCACTCCCGGGATACAACCAAAAAGACTGCTACAATCCAGACAACTTCGACAATAAATTCAAAGGGCCTATCAACCTCCGTAGTGCAATAGCAGAATCTCGCAATGTACCCGCAGTGAAACTCCTCTATCTCGTAGGACTCAAAGATGCACTAGAGACAGCAAAAAGTCTCGGTATCAACACTCTCGGCGATGAGGGTAATTATGGGTTGTCACTCGTGCTCGGTGGAGGCGAAGTCACATTACTCGACATGACTAGTGCGTATGGAGTACTTGCAAACAATGGCACCCGAAATCCACCAACAGGGGTACTCTCTATCAAAGATAGTACTGGTGCAGTAGTCGAAGAATTTACAGATAAACACGCAGATGTATACGACCCGGAAGCTATCAAAATACTAAACGATGTCTTGAGTGATGCAACTGCGCGTATCCCAACATTTGGAGGTGGTATCACTATCCCTGGGGTAGCAGTAAAGACTGGTACCACAAATGACGACCGCGATGCGTGGATCGTAGGGTATACCCCAGACCTCGCAGTGGGTGTCTGGTCTGGAAACAACGACAATTCAAAAATGAGATCTGGTGGTGCTACTGTCTCAGGTCCTATCTGGAAAGCATATATGACAGAGGTTCTCGCAAACACCCCTCGGACACCTTTTGAAAAACCACTATCACTCAACACAGCAACAAAACCAATCCTTCGTGGCAATTGGCTCAATGGCGCAGTGCACGACATCCTCTTCTGGGTACAAAAAAATGACCCCACAGGGCCAGCACCTGAGAATCCATACAGCGATCCACAATTCCGCCTCTGGGAACCACCGGTACAAGCGTGGTGGGAATCAAACAAAGGAAATTATACTATTACAAATGAAGTACCTACACCCCAAGCTATAATAAATACTACTGCACTTAGTATAGAAAAATTACCAAGTATTTTTTCACGTAGCAGTACACAGCGCCCTAGTATTATTTCAAAAGATACCACTAAAATTTTTACTAGTGTAGATATCTTTATGAATGATGATTATGTAAATACATTACAGGCGCCATTTAGTTTTGCATTCAATCCAAGAGAATATGGCTTCCAAAAAGGAACTTTTGTATTCAAAGCAACGACAACAACTACAACAGGTGAAATACTTTCAGTGAGCCAACAAATCACACTTACCGAATAGTATCTATTTTAAAATCCGCGAGTGCCTCTAAAATCTCTGTTCTCTGGGATGCAATCGCGGATTTTATTGTGGGTGAAATATTGAGGTACAATACACCGTTTACAACCTTTATAGATTGCTCTGGTATAGCTATACCAATTATTTTTTCTATACGATACACAATATCAGTAGTGTTGTCTGCTTTTTCTTTATAGTTTTGTTTTATGTTTTCTAGAATACTAGAAAATAAATTGTTCATATTTTAGCGTGTTGGCATTAGGAGATATAAGAAACTCGCGTCTTGGGTACCACGCGCAATGATAGGGCGTGTAGCCTCAGTAAATGAGAGAGATACACTATCACTCGAAATAGACTGGAACATATCGAGTACATAGCGGAGATTACAAGAGACCGCTATTGGCTCACCCTGGATCACCGCATCGAGCAATGTATCAGACTTTCCTACCTCTGCATTTTTTGAAGAAATTTGTACAGACTTTTTATCTTCTGGAACTACAAGGCTGACATGTGAAAATTTATCAGTAAAAATAGTCGAAAGACGAAGTGAATTTACGAGCTCGCTTTTCATGAGCGTGATTTTTGTTTTTTCTTCTTTTGGTACGATCTGTCTATAGTCTGGGAAGGCGCCATTGATAAGTCGTGAGGTAAAATATATTCCTCCACCCACAATAGAACATTGGTTTTTATGAAAAGTCACTGTCACCTCACTTAGCGAGTCGAGGATTTTTAAAATATCTGGAATATTTTTATACGGGAAAAGAATAGAAGATATTTCAGGAATGTTTTTTACTTTTATCTTTTTCTCGGCGAGGCGAAATGAATCTGTTGCAACAAAAACGAGCTGTTCATCATCAGAGTACATAAAGATACTCGAGATCTCGGGCTTGATATCAGTGGTTGCCGCACAAAAGTACACAGAGCGAATACCCTCTACGAGGACGCTCGATGCAATAGTGAATTTTTCTCCCTCAATTATCGGCAATGTCGGGAATTCATCTGTTGTAGGTACGGTATTAATTGAAGCATTGTGATGCTTGGTTGTGATATTGAGCACAGTACCCTCTAATTGGAGCGTCACTGCGTCTCCCTGGAGATAATTGAGCACATTTGAGATTATATCCGCCTTTACAAGTATCACCCCCTCCTGCTCGATTGTAGCCGGTATTTCGTACTCTATACCCACTGCGAGATTTGTTGCACGGATTTTAAGCGAATTACCTGTCGCAATTATCAATAATGCCTGAAGGCTCGAAAGTGTGAGATTTTTTCCAACCATCTTTTCAGCTAAAGATACTGCTGACTTTATTTTTTCAATTGAGGTTGTGAGTTTCATATGTCTTATTCTTTATATATCTATTATATAGTAATTAGTATTAGTAAGTGCTGTGGATTTGGGGATATCTCTGTAGGTAGTTGTATTACAAGGTTCTTTTGTGATTGTTGGGTGTGTAAAACTACAAGCTAAAAAAAGTTCGTTTTTGGGTTATTTTTTTAGTCGCTTTTTACACTTTTTTATCCACACCTTCCCCACACCATATTTTTATTTATTTGAATAAGATGCGGATATCGTCGAGTTCTTTCATTAGTTGTGTATTTGTGGGGAGTTCTGTTTTTATCTTTTCATATGAGTGCATGACAGTTGTATGGTCTTTGCCGCCGAGCTTGTTGCCAATAGATGGGTAGGATTCGTTGAAGTCTTCACGGAGGAGATACATGAGCATTTGGCGGGCGTGTACTACTTCTTTACGGCGAGTCTTTTCATACATCAGTGACTCTTCGAGTTGGTAGTATTCGGATACCATTTTGATAATATCGATAATTGCAAAGCTTTTTTTGGGTTTTATATTGTTTTTGATGAGCGCTTTTGCTTCGATTACAGTGATAGGGCGCTGCTTTATATCGCCATGCATACTGATGAGGTTGATTATCCCCTCCATTTCACGGATGCTGCCTGTCACTGAAGATGCTATATATTGCAAGACTTCCGGATCTATACGCTGGCCACTGTTACTTATTTTTTTATTAAGGATGGCGAGGCGGCTTTCGAGATCCGGCTCTTGGATATCTATAGTCATCCCTGCATTAAATCTTGTTTTCAAGCGGTCTTCGATACCTGGAATATGGTTTGGGTGTTTATCTGAAGAAAAGATAATGTTTTTTCCTTGTTCATAAAGGATATTAAAGAGGTGAAAAAGCTGATCTTTGGTCCCCTCTTTTGTCGAGATGAACTGGATATCATCTATTATGAGTACATCACACTTTTGATATTTATCACGGAAAGACTGGTATTTGTTGTTTTGCATTGAAAACACATAGTCATGTGAGAACTTTTCGAGTGATACATAGAGGATTTTCTTTTCTGGGTGGAGTTTTTTTACTTCATTACCTATTGCTTGGATGAGGTGAGTTTTGCCGAGTCCTGAGCTCCCATATATAAACAAAGGATTGTACGACTGTTGCGGGCGCTTTACTACCGCTTGGGCTGCAGCGTATGCGAGCTCATTAAAAGGCCCCACGATGAAGTTGTCGAAGACGTAGCGAGGGTTTAGATTGTCGTCGCGGCTCACATATATATCACGAAGTGGGAGCTCTGTAGCACTCTGTGGGCTGGTGAAGCTGATGGTGGGGTCTATTTTGGTGATAGAAAAGTCTATTGCGCGCACATGGTCTGCTTTTTCTACAATAGTCTTTAAAAGGAGTTTGTATTGCTTTGTTATGAGCCATTCTTTTGCGAATTCATTGGGAACACCGAGGTATACGAGGCCATCTTCTTCCTTAAGGAATACTGTTTGTTTAAACCATGTCGAAAAAGTCTCTTTTGATACCACTTTTTCTATTTCGGCGAGGCAGTCATTCCAGAATTGTTCCTTGTGTTCGATCATAGTGTATATAGTACTAAAAATTGGTATTTGCTCATATTGTGGATATCTTGTGGATAGTGTGGATTATATCAGAAAAGCCAGTAAAATAGATATACTTGCGAAAAGAGATTTTTTTGTGTATAGTGTCCCTACTATGTCAATAACATACCAACCAAAAAAGGTAAAAAGACTCAAAAAACACGGCTTTTTGGCACGTATTGCTACTACTGCTGGCCGCGCAGTACTCACTGCTCGTCGCAGAAAAGGTCGCGCAAAGCTCACTGTCTAAATATATGCTAGATAGAGTAGAGAGGTTAGATCGTGCTCAGTTTACTGCCCTCAAAGACAATAAGAAAACTCATACTGTCTATAATACACTCGGCACACTATACTACAAAGAAAACCCTCAAAATAAAGGGTTTTCTGTTGTTATATCTGGAAAGGCGGTAAAACTCGCAGTAGATAGAAATAAAATTCGTCGCCGGATATATACTCTCGTCCGAAACCACAAAGACCTGCAAATACTTGGTATTTTGTATACATCAAAAAATATCAATACACTTTCATATGAAGAAATCAAAACACATTTTCAAAACCTTGTGGCAAAAATTCAAAAAAATACCAAATAATATAGCTATTTGGTTTATATTGGCGTATCGCGCACTCCTCTCCCCTAGTGTGGGGGTATTGCGGTATGTACTCAACCTCAAACCTTCGTGTATCTTTTATCCCACCTGCTCCGAGTACGGCATAGCATGCTACAAGAAATATAATTTTTTGGTTGCAACCAAAAAGACACTCCACAGAGTGTCTCGCTGTCACCCAGGCAATACCCCAAGTGTAGATTTGCCATAGTAATTTATTCTAAATATAGAAAAATTAATAACATGAAACAAGTTTTCCTGTGTTATCTGCACAGATCATATTTTTTATTGGAGAAAAACCTGAGAGACTTTCTATTGTAATATTTCCATCGGTTTCGAGTTTCCCATTTGATACTACAAAATCAACAAGTCTTTGCACTAAAATCCCACTACTATTTGGTGCAGTTCCCCCAATAGAAATATTTGTGTCTGTACTACCTCCACCTACAGGTGCGCCATATATCACACCATCAATAAGGACACTTCCTTTTAGTTCCACGTTTTTATCAACAATAAAATTGTGCACAGATAATATACCCCCTGTTTTTATTTGGTCTGTTGTAGATATATTGATAGGTGTTTCCGTGTTGTTTGATCCTTGTGGTGATGGTGCTCCTTGCCACACACCGGCATATACATAGCTTGCCCCAATAGAGACAAAAACCACAAGTATTATTTGTATAATATTTTTAGATAATAATTTTTTCATATTATAAGCACTCGACATAATTCATAATCTGACCTTGGTTATTGACCTGTATTGTATAAGTTCTTTGTGGTGACATGTTTATAAACAAAAATGTCCACCAAAGATTGTTTCCTGCTAATGGTGTGCCACCATCATATATAATTGTTGATGTATTTGGTCCAGTTGATCCCCATTGGTACCCATAACCTCTTGTTGTCGAATCAGCTCTTGCTGCAGCACTACAACCCTCTGTAGATGTGGCACGACGCCCAGTTCCTCCCAATATTCCTGTATCTGGAGTAGCTGCTGGCGCATTAATATTTCCTGACAGTGTTATATTAGGTATAGTAGCGCTTCCATCTCCATGACAAGTAATAGTAAAGGTGCGATTATACCCAGAAGTGGTCGATGTTGTTGCTGTTGTATTAAATGCTCCGTTTGGACCACCAGTGCCACTAAAGTTTGTATGACAATACACACCATCAGAAGAGAAGGTAATAGAGATGTTTGTACCATTATCTACAGTAATAGGGGGGATATTTTTTGTTGCTGTTGCGACACTTGTTTCAGTGATTGTTTGTGTATTTGTGGGTGTTCCTATTTTTGAGGTTGTTATAGTAAGTGAAGCGGTAATTATTTTTGGACAAAGCATAAGTGTCCCTGTTGGGTTAGTACATAGAGCTTGGGGGGATGTTTTTGTGTGTGCTAGTGTTTTGGTGCTGATTGATCCGTAAAGACCTGTACCTTGTACCCTAGTATCTCCATCTATTGCAGTTACATTTGTTTTTGCGCTAGATTTACCAAAAGAGATTGACCGCCCAGAGTTTTCTATAAAAGAATCAAAAAACCCTTGTTGAGAGAATTGTGCGCCGCCAAGTGCTACAAATTTTTCCACACCTAGTCCCCCTATTTTTACCTGTGCTCCATTTGCCGTGTGCAGTGGTATTGGTATATTACCACCCGGGGCAGTATTTACTGGTGTACTCCAGGTGCCAGCAATACCAACTCCCGCAATAAGAAATGTAAAGATAAATATTTTTTTAAAAAGATGTGTTTTTTTCATATAATATAGTTTTTTAATAACAACTTAAATCAACAGATATAGAGTTCGGTAGTGGTGCTGGTCCTATTTGATCAGTTATATCACAAGTACTACTACCTGAAAGAGGAGTACCATTGCATGATACTGTAAGTACACTAGGGCAAGTTATAGCACAACTAACAGTATATATTCCTGGTTTATAAACTGTTGCTGAGCCATTTATATCTGGAAATGTTCTTGAACCACTTTCAGGCCCAGACCATGAGAAAGTTCCCCCCGAAGTAATACCATTATTAGAACACCCTACTCCATAAGTGGGTACTTCTGTTTGGCACACACTAGAGCAACCATCGCCATCTACAGTGTTTCCATCATCACATTGTTCTGCTGATTCAACTATATTGTTGCCACAAGCAATGGTGACACTATTTTGGCATAAATAAAGCCCGCCTGTTTTGTCTACACAAACCTTATTCACAACACTACCATTACTCCGTGTCATTGTTTGATATGCTACCCCTGGAACAGGTTTTAGATTGTCTGCTTGTATATTATTTGTTCTTAAAAAGCCACTAATTAAGACGTTCATAGGGTTTGCACCAGAGCCAACAGTAAATATACTCTTTGTGAGACCTGTTTGTAACCCTCCATTTATTTGATCTAATATAGTTATATCTTGTGCAAAATACGAAGCACTGTTTGCATAAAAAGCCCCATTGAGTTTTAAATCACCATTTTTTACTTCTGTTTTAGTACTTGTTGTAAGTACCCCATCGGTATTTGCGTTTGGTGCTGTTGCTGTGGGGGCGCTATATGTAGTAAAACCTATTGTAGCAAAAGACGCTACACATATGAGAACTAATATATATTGAGAAATTTTATTTTTTTTCATATTATTTTCTATTATTTAGTATCTCAAATATTTTTTCTTGCCGACTGGTATTTATTTTTACTGGGGTTGATTTTTTTTGTAGTTGTGTAAGTTCCGCAGTATCTTTTTTGGGATCTATTGTTGTTTTTGCAGATTCTTCTGTTAGTATTTGTAGTTTTCTTGCCGGAGATATAGGTACTGCAACACTTTTTTCTTCTATTTTCTTACTAATAAAATACCAAATACTTATACCTGTAATAAAGATAATACAAAGAAGTATAAACGCAACAATACGTTTTTTCTGTGTGTATGAAGATGTTGTTTGTGTTTGGTTTTCCATATTATGATTCTATATATTTAGGTGTTTTCTTTGGGCAAATACCTGTATTTGGTCCTGTGGTTGGGATTGTACTGCCATCTGTACAAATACATGTTTTACTTGTTGGGTCGGCGGGGTCTATCATTTGGCGAACACCACAAACAACAGGCACACAGATACTCCCTTGAAGCACCATACCATTTCCACAAACTATAGGAATACATGCATTGCCGGCTCTGTTTATGTTTGTCCCTACTGGACAAACACACTGATTTCCTACTAACCTACCACCAGTACACATAGGGGGTACTGCACATTGGCCGCCTTGTAGTGTTGTACCTGTAGGGCAATCACAAGAGTTTGTAGATATTTGATATATTTGCCCGCCAGCACAAGTACAGTCTGCGCTCTGAAGAACTGTTGTTCCGTTTGGGCAAATTTTAGTTGGCTCTATCTTTATTTTCCCATCAAATTGTATCCAACCCAATACCTCAGACCCCCATGCATAGCCAGATATTGCGCCGGTTGTCTTATCAAAAGAAACTCCATATCCAGATCCGCCACCACTGGTACTATCGAGCGCAATATATCCATCCCACCCCCCTCTATAGATATTGTCTTCGAGTGCACCACTACAACTTGCTGTATATACAGAGCAAGCTCGAGCCCAGCCGACAATTTTACCTGTAGTCCAGTTCACTCTTGCTCCATCGCTACATCCAGCTGTTGGGCAGTTTGGATCATCGAAACGAACCCAGCCAATATTAGGGCTCCATGCATATCCAGAAATAGGAGTAGTCCCACTCACTGCTGGTACTGCCATAAGTCCGTAATCGCCAGGTTCACAAGTGTTTGTATCTGTACAATTATTGAGCTTGATCCAGCCGATATTTGAAGACCATGCAAATCCTGAAATATTTTGAGATGTTGCAGCGAGAGTGATTGACGCAGCTCCGACTATTGCAAGGAGTGAAAAAAGAAAAATACGAAGTTTTTTTGTACTATTCATAATATATGTACAAGTATATAGTAGTTGTATGCACTCCACAATATATTTTGTGGAAAACAAAATCTGTGCTAGTATGTGTGTACAGAATGTCTGCCCGAAATGGCGGACATTTCTATTATAAAAATTAAATACACAAATAAATATGTTAGATATAAAAGCATTAAAAATAGCAATAGAACAACTAGAAACTGAGCGCCGTATCGCTCGCGAGAAACTCATCGACGCAATCGAGCAATCACTCGCAGCTGCGTACAAAAAGGAATATGGTAAGCGTGGGCAGATTGTCCGCTCTACTATAGATCTCGACTCAGGGACTGTATCTTTTGAGCAGGTGAAACACGTGGTAGATGAAAGTACTGTGCGTTTTGATGGCGAGGAGGATGAGACAGACCGCAACGATAAGGTAGAGCTCGAAGAAGGAGTTTTAGAGCGTTTTAATGAAGAAAAACATATTCTCATAGAAGACGCACGCCGTTTGAAATCTGATGCAGTACTCGGCGAAGAAATTATTTTCCCACTTGAGCCAAAAGACGATTTTGGCCGTATTGCAGCACAGACTGCAAAGCAAGTGATCATGCAGCGTATCAAAGAAGCAGAAAGAAGCTCTGTAATGGAAGAATTTGGAGGTAAAGAGGGCGATATTGTGTCTGGCTACGTGCAAAAACACGAAAATGGCACTGTATTTATTGATTTCAATCGCGCAGTGGGGATCCTTCCCTATGCAGAGCAGATCCCAGGCGAGCGCTATGTTCGTGGGGCTCGTATCCGCGCATATCTATATGCGGTCGAGGAATCTCCTCGTGGCGTATCGCTCAAGCTCTCTCGCAGTCACCCAAAATTCCTTGAAAAGCTTTTTGAAGCAGAGTCTCCAGAAGTTGCGACAGGGGTAGTACAGATCAAGGCTATTGCTCGCGAGCCAGGAAGTCGCTCAAAGATTGCAGTATGGACAGACGATAGTGCTATAGACCCAGTAGGCTCATGTGTAGGCCAAAAAGGTGTACGCGTAAGTACTATTATGAGTGAGCTTTCTGGTGAAAAGATTGATATTATTGAGTATTCACAAGATCCAGCAGAATTTGTACAAAAGTCTCTTTCTCCTGCAAAAGTGCTCGATATATCACTCGATGAGGCAGAGCGCAAAGCAACTATCGAAGTTCTCCCAGACCAATTGTCACTTGCTATCGGAAAAGGCGGCCAAAATGTACGCCTCGCAGCGCGCCTCACTGGATGGAAGATAGATATCAAAGGCACTGGTGATGCAGTAGAATCTGTAAAAGAGGTTGTAAATGAAGACGAAGTAGTAGAAGACGACTTTGTCCCTCTTGCAGACCTTGCAAAAGAAACAACCCCTGAGGTAGTAACTGAAGAGGTGGTAGAAGAAAAAGCTCCAGAAGAAGTATCAGAAAAAGAGTCAGAATAATATGGCAAATATCGACCAAAAACCATCAAAATACATGTACAACCTGCTCCATGTCTTGCCTGCATTTGCAGATGAGGAAAAAGGAGTAATCAATGTAATTGTCGAAGTTTCTGCAGGAAGCATCAATAAATACGAAATTATTACAGAATCTGGCCAGTTGAAATTGGACCGCGTAGGGTATTCTTCCCTTGCATACCCATTTACCTATGGTGCTATCCCTACTACATGGGACGAAGACAATGACCCGCTCGATGTAGAGATTGTGAATATCACAGAGCCCCTCGTACCAGGATCTCTGGTAGAAGCGCGCATCATCGGTGTTATGAAATTCATAGACGGTGGCGAAGTAGACGACAAGATAATCGCAGTCCTCGATGGAGACAAGCGCTCAGAGCACATCCAGAGCTACAAAGACCTCGGCGAGTACTGGGAAAAAGAGACCAAGTACTACTGGGAGAATTATAAAGCTATGAAAAAGCCTGGCACTGGCGTGGTAGAAACATTCCACGACAAAGACGAAGCTATAAAGGTAGTAAAGGAGTCTATCGAAAGATACAACAAAGACTACGCTCCAAAGCTTGCGGAATAAAAAAAGAAAAAATAAAAAAGCAGTTGAATTAATTCAACTGCTTTTGTTTTTCTGCCATAAGTAAATGTAACTTAAGTAAATGTAACATCTGCACTCTAGAAGTATACTGCCTTATAAAAAAATTCGCGCTTTATCAGTAATTAGGTAAAATTTCTCTTTCAGGTAAGTTGTTTCTTTAATAAGATTAAATAAATCATAGAATTGCTTTTGTGATACCACAGATTCTTTTTCTATTTTTTCAAACAAGGAGTCAATCTCTTTTTGTTTTTCATCTATTTCCTTTTTGAGAACTTTTATAGCATTAGAATCTAAAACATGTGGGATACCCCTTTTTAACGGTGGCTCTATTTCTGATGATGACCTTAAAAGACTTTTGTAAAAACTATCACGTTTTTCTTTATTTGAAATATTTTGCCCAAAAACTAGGGTTGTTGCGATAGTAATCGCAAAAAGAAACATAATTTTTTTCATATTAAATTTTTTAAAGAACACGACACTGTGCTCCATTTGTATATATCATAGCATACTTGCAAATAAATGTCAAGCATTAATCCTTCCCTTTTTCTAGTAATAGTGTATACTATAGCCATATGAAAAAAGGACTTTTTATTGGTTTTACAGCGTTTTTGGCTCTTTTTGGGGCGTCTTTTGCGCACGCTCAGACTAAAATAGACACAAAAGCAGCCGCTATAGACCAAAAAGACGCTACAAAAGAAGCAGTAAAAGACGAAGTCGTACTTATTGGAGAGGCAAAAACCCTTGTAAACACTATCGATAAACTCGCAGACCTCGTAGACCGTGCAAAAATCACCCTCAATCGCTTTACCACAAAAGGCTACGACACCGTAGACGCTGCAAAGCTCTTGCAAAATGCCGAAAATACCCTTACTATTGCACACGATGGACTTGTCGCTAAAGACGCAAAAAACCAAATTACCCTCAAAAAAGCGCAGGAATTGGTAAAAAATGCAAAGCAATCCCTCATTGAATCACTCATCACCCTCAAAAATAGTACTGATACTAAAAACAATTAATTTTTAATCCTTTTATACAATGTCAAAACCATATACTGCATCAATCAAAAAACTTCCACAAAGCCAAATAGAGATCACGCTCACCATCGATTGGGAGACTTTCTCATCTTTTGAGGCAAAAGCCTTTGATAAAATGGCAAAATTCCTCGATATAGATGGCTTCCGCAAAGGTATGGTCCCAGCGGATGTTGCAAAAAAACATATCACTGATGCTATCCTCCTCCCCGAGATGGCAGAGCTCGCGCTCAGTGAGTGGTACCCAAAGATCGCTATGGAGGAAAAGCTCGAAGTGATCGGCCGCCCTATGGTGTCTATCACAAAGCTTGCACGCGACAATGAGCTCGGCTTCACTATCGTATCTGCAGTAGTACCAGAAATAGCGCTCCCTGACTACAAAAAGATTGCAAAAGGTGTGTTAAAAGAAGAAGTAAAAGTAGTAGAAGAAAAAGATATTGAAAAAGTGATACACGACCTCCGTGAGATGCGCGCATATGGGCATGTGCACAATCATGGTGAAGAAGGTGTAGATCCAGTAGACGCTGCAGCAGCACACGGCCACACAGAGGAGCTCCCAGAGGTAAATGATGAATTCGCCATGTCTTTTGGCTCATTTGCAAATGTTGCTGAGATGAAAGAGAAGATCAAAGAAAATCTCGTAAAAGAAAAAGAGATGGAAGCGTCTGGCAAATGGCGTGCACAAGTGATGGAGCAACTCGCGGATGCGACCACAGTAGAGCTCCCAGATGTACTCATCGAAAGCGAGCAAGACAAAATGCTCGCCCAGATAGAAGCAGATATTGCTCGCGCTGGATTCACCCTCGACCAATACCTCGCAGAGACAAAGAAAACTCGTGAAGAAATAAAGGCAGAATACAAAGACGAAGCTATCAAGCGCGCAAAGACAGAGCTTGTGCTCTTCACCATCGCTCGCGAAGAGAAGCTCCGCCCTACAGAAGAAGAGATCAAAGCCCAAGCAGAAACACTCGTAAAGATGTACCCAGGTGCAGACCAAGCTCGTGCAGAAGCCTATGCAGAGATGGTGCTAACGAACGAAAAAGTATTTGCACTCCTCGAAGGTAAATAATATTTAAAATAAAAAAAATCCCTCTTACGATGTTCTGTAGGGGGGATTTTTAATCAGCTCATTTGTTTTCTTCGCAATCGGTTTCGTTAAATTCTAGGGTTGTTTGGTCTTTTACTTGTTCGTCTATAAAAACTGCAACATGGGGTACACGTAGTGCGTTTAATCCTTCACGTATTGTTTCTATTTTAAAAACAATTTTATTGCCAATTTTTTGCCCTTCAATTTTTAGTTGCTTTATCCATGTTGTAACTAAACATGGAGCAATTGCCCAACCAATAGGAAGTCCTTTAATTTGATATCTTTTCATATTTAGTACAATTTCAATAAATCCTATGCTTTTTGCAAAAAAAGTCAAATTTTTGTATAGTGCAGGCATGCTAATACCAACAGTTATCGAAAAAACAAACATGGGTGAGCGCGCGTATGATATATACTCTCGCCTCCTCAAAGAGCGCATTATTTTTCTCAATGACGAGATAAATGACCACACTGCAAATCTCGTAATCGCGCAGATGCTCTTTCTTGCAAACGAAGATCCTAAAAAGGATATTAGCCTCTATATCAACTCCCCTGGAGGCTCAGTGACCTCTACTATGGCCATCTATGACACGATGCAATTCATCAAGCCAGATGTCTCTACCATCTGTATCGGCATGGCAGCAAGTGGTGGCGCGATGCTTCTCATTGCAGGTGCAAAAGGAAAGCGCTACACACTCCCGAACTCTCGCGTGATGATACACCAGCCGCTCGGTGGCGCACAAGGCCAGGTGACAGACATCGAGATCCAGACCAATGAGCTCCGTAAAATGAAAAAGCTTATAAATGATCTCGTGGTCAAACACACAGGACAAAAGCTCGACAGAGTCCAAAAGGACACAGAGCGCGATTTCTATATGGACGCAAAAGAAGCAAAAGAATACGGCATCGTAGATGCGATAATCACAAAGGCATCTGCTCTGAAATAAAAATAAAAATCCTACAAAAAAGCTCGCAGTTGTGCGGGCTTTTTTGTATACTACAGACATGCTAGAACAATCACCGCTCCATACAGAAATAAAACAATTACAAGAAACAATGGCGCGCCGCCAGGGAGAAAATAATGAGTCTCCAAATCTCTCTGCAGAGCTCGCACTTCGCGAATACGCAAAGGTAGAAGCAAAAGAATTCCTCCACGAGGCGCATGTGCTCCCCGAGCATGAGGCAGAGCGCATTGTACTCAAGCTCGCTCCCGAGGCACACGATGTCCGTATCGAAATGCTTTTTGGTGTGGTGATGGAAAAAGGTATCAAAAACGCACTCGATGTGGTGGCAAAGATGCAAGATGCCCACCTCGAAGACGACTTTCACCGCTTTCTCGTGCAATATTTACATACTATAAAAGCAATCCCAGGGCTTTCTGAATCGAGTGATCTCGCCCAAGCGCTCGAGCATACGCTTTTTGCTATTACCCTCCCTGGCTTTACTGGCAAAGACGACCAAGCATCATTTAAAACCTTTATCCAGGCTATGAAGCAGCTCTATGTGGGTATGGCAGTAGATACAAAGCCCGAGTACTACTCACTCGAGCTCGCTGTAGAGCACGAGGGTCGCGATATTGTGCTCTATGCTGCTATCCCTACAGGGCTCATAGAGATATTCCAAAAGCTCGTCCTCGCATACTACCCAGATGCAGTCCTCGAGGAGACAACAGACGACTACAATATATTCTCACCTATTGGTACTGCTATCGTAGGTAGCGTGCTCAATATGGCAGAGCTCCCCATATACCCTATCAAGACAGACGAAGCATACGAGCACGATCCACTCGCAGCCCTCGTAGCTTCGCTTTCGAGCCTCCAGGCAGCTGGCGACGGTGCAGCTATCCAATTCCTCGTCTCTACAAAATTTGACGACTCATACAAGCTCTATACACATATCATAGAAAATGCAGAAAAGTCTGGTGAAACAATAAAAAAAGAATATGAAAAATTAAATCAGTCTGTCGCAAGTAGTGTTGCAAAAGGCATACTTTCTTTCTTTGAAAAAGAAAAAAGTGAAGATGACAAAAAAGACAAAGTACTCGACACAGTAGGTATAGAGATGGCAAAAAAGAAAATTGCATCGCAAATGCTTGCATGCCAATTTCGTATTGTAGCGACTTCGAGCAGTATGCAAAAAGCACAGAGCACGCTCACTGCTATCAAGTCTTCATTTAATCAATTCACCAATGTCGGTGGTAATAGTATTGTGTGGAACGATATCAAGCCAAATAGTATTCATGAGTTCACGCACAATTTTTCTTTCCGTCGCTGGAACGATGCAAACACTATCCTCTGCAATATAGACGAGCTCGCAACACTCTTTCATCTCCCTGTGGGACTCGGCGCAGGTACTGAGCTCAAAGAAAAAAATGCAGCAGCAGCGCCCGCTCCTATCGCTATGGAGAGCAAAGGAATCATTATCGGAGAAAATAATTATCGCGGACAAAAGACACCGGTATATTTTGCAAAAGAAGATCGCGTACGCCACATGTATGTGATCGGCCAGACTGGTACTGGTAAGACTGTCTTTTTGAAAAATATGATTCTGCAAGACATCAAAAACGGCGAGGGTGTGTGTTTCATAGACCCACACGGCTCAGACATCCAAGATATCCTCGCAAATATCCCACCAGAGCGCGCAGACGATGTTATCTATTTTGACCCAGCGTATACCGATCGCCCTATGGGACTCAACATGCTCGAATACGATGTGCGCTACCCAGAGCAAAAGACTTTTGTAGTCAATGAATTGCTCGCTATTTTCAATAAGCTCTTTGATATGAAGGTTGCTGGCGGACCAATGTTTGAGCAGTATTTCAGAAACGCTTCGCTTCTGATCATGGAGGATCCAGATAGTGGCTCTACCCTCCTCGAAATATCTCGCGTACTTTCGGACAAAGCATTTCGCCAAATGAAACTCGAAAAATGTAAAAACCCTATCATCAAAAGTTTTTGGGAGAATGCAGAAAAAACAACCGGCGAATCCTCACTCGCAAATTTTGTGCCATACATCACAAACAAATTTGATGTATTTATTTCAAATGACATCATGCGCCCCGTGATCGCACAGCAGCACAGCGTGCTCAACTTCCGCGATATCATGGACAACAAAAAAATTCTTTTGGTCAATCTTTCAAAAGGAAGACTCGGCGATATAAACTCCCACCTCATTGGGCTCCTCCTTGTGGGCAAGATCACGATGGCGGCACTCTCTCGTGTAGACATTGTCGGAAGAGCAGAGGTGAATGATTTTTATTTGTATATCGACGAATTCCAAAACGTGACGACTGATAGTATAAATACTATCCTCTCTGAAGCGCGCAAATATCGCCTCTCGCTCACAGTCGCACATCAATACATCGAACAGCTCGACGAGAGTATAAAGAGTGCTGTATTTGGCAACGTAGGCTCAATGGTGGTACACCGTGTGAGTACAGAAAACGCAGAAGTATTTGCAAAACAATTTGAACCGACATTTGGCGCAGACGATATTATCAAACTTCAAAATTTGAACTGCTATATCAAGATGCTCGTAGGTGGGGTGCCTGCAAAACCATTTAATTCGCATACTCCTTTCCCTCCGCGCGGAAGCAGTGAACTCGCAGAAAAGATAAAAGAGCTCTCATATTTGAAATTTGGCCGCCCTCGAGACGAAGTAGACGCAGAAATCCTCGCACGATACAAATAAAATACAACATATATTTTATTTTTGTACATATAGTGTAAAAAAACCCTTGTTATATAATGATAAAAGCGTAAGGCCTATGCCCTATCGCCTTGACGAGATGTATTATTAGTTTCTTTCCCGGGGTCTCCCCTTATACAAAATGAACAAACAAGCAATTGTTGAACTCGTACACGCAAAAATCGGCGGTACAAAAGTACAGGCAGAAGAAGTAGTAGAGAGTATCATCGAAGAAATCATCAAAACTTTGAAAAAAGGTGGCGAAGTTTCTATCGCTGGTCTCGGTATTTTCTCTGTAAAGCCACGTGCTGCACGTATGGCTCGCAATCCAAAAACTGGTGAGCAAGTGAAAGTACCTGCAAGTCGCGCTCCAAAATTCCGCGCTGCAAAGGCTCTCAAAGACGCTGTAAAATAAGCCTTAAAAAGCATTTTATAGACCCACTTAG